>JBGTJT010000578.1:0-6937 GCA_041744995.1 Pirellulales bacterium
ACCGGCGAAAGATCAACCGGCGGGCACAACCGACGAGACGGGGCCGCTGCTCCCGCCGGCGCCAAGCCACATTCCCAATGGCGACTTCAGCGTGAACAAGCCGTTGAGTCACGGCTGGATCTCCTATCTCCATATCGATCACACCCAAGTTGGTTGGACGGCCAACCGGGGCTGGAGGATTGCCGATGGTGCGCTCGTCAAAGGAGAGCGTGAACCGCAGACGCCATTGGCATTCGTGGGAACGGTGTTTCGCGGAGTGGAACTCACCGGCACGGGTTGGCGGTTGGAATACGATCTGACGGGGCCTGACGGCGTCGACTATTTGCGTGTGTACGGCGCCAAGGAGCGAGCCGGCAACCGTGCGCAAGATCGGGTATTCGGCTTTGGCAACCATGATCCTCCGGAAGCAAGCATTGCGGACGAAAACGGCTGGGTGCTGTTGCTTGATTTAACGCAGCCGCCCGAGGGGCGCGACGTGCAGCACGAGATTCCGCACGACCTGAGCCGGTTCGACCTGATCGCCATCAAGATCTGCGGCAGCGACGGCAGCGCAAGAATCGACAACCTGGAACTGAATCAAGCGGAGCAAGAAGACAAGACGGAGTAGCCGAGAATCAGGAGCGAGGCACGTCGCCCCATCGCCCAACTCACGGCGGGGCCGGCAACCGAGAAGAGCAACGCGTTTACTAGAGCTGGGTTTTTTTGTGGGAGAACTAGATCATGACCAAGACATTAACAACTTTCGTGTTTGGGCTGCTTGCACTGTTTGCAGTCAGTCCCATCTCGGCAATTACTGTTAACTGGGGACCGGTGACGGCAATCAATAGCAACCTAGATATTGTCAACGCCGAGAACGTCATTGAAGCCGTGAATTTCGCACCAACCTCGCAGCCACTGACGATTGATGTCGACGTGAACGGAACTACGGTGACGTTCAACCGCAATTCCAATTCGCCCGGTGTATTTTTCCATAATGACGATTTCTTCGTCGACAATAACCCGGCACCTGGAATGGTATCTGGCGACACCGAATCGGAATTCCATCAAGTGCTGGACTCGTTTGGCGACAACAATAACTTCTCTTATTCGTTTACGGGCCTAACAGGCGGAGAAACCTATCTGTTGCAGGTATTTCACTCCGATGATCGAGGCAATCGAAGCGTTGCCTGGAATATCAACGGCGAGTCCTTGGCCTTCAACAATAATACTACTACTTTCCGAAGCGCATTTTCCGTCGCAACAGTGACCCTTGCACCGGCCGAAACATCGATCACGTTGCAGCGGACCTCTGCGCAACTCAACGCCGCGGTGCTTTCACTGGTCGCTGCACCTGTTCCGGAGCCGACATCGATAGCATTGTGGGCCACCTTTGGACTGGGCCTGCTCGGCTACGGCGCGCATCGTCGCTGGCGCAAGTAGCCTGCATCGTGGTCTGGGGAGATGTTGATTACGTGGCTACTGCGCTTTGCCGCCGTGGCCGTCGCCGCAGCATGCGCCGTGGGGCGCAGAATGAGTGCCAACCGAAAGGGTCACTTCGATGCGAAATGAATCGCTTGCTCATCGTCGCGGGATGTTCGTGCAGCAGCTTCGATCGCCGGCAACCAGGATTCCCCTCGAACGCCAGGCGTGCCGTTCGACGGGACGAAGTCAAGCGGGACTAGTCGCGGCCTCTCGACCTGCGGGCGTTTCCCGGCGCCTACATGGTTTTACCTTGGTAGAGTTGCTGGTCGTCATCACCATCATTGGCATCCTCTTGTCGCTGCTTCTGCCGGCGGTGCAATCCGTGCGGGTGAGTGCTCGGCAAACGCAGTGCGCCAACAACCTCAAACAGATCGGCATCGCCTCCAAAGCGGCTGAGACCGCCGGCGAGCGGGAGCGGCCCGGAGACTGGCAGACCGTGCTGCTGCCGTTTATGGAGAACCAGCGGGCGACTTTTGCCTGCCCCGACAACTTCACCGAAGGGGCCAGCTACGGGATGAACAACCTGGGGCACCTCATCGAGCAGGAGTCGCACAAGATTTACATCGTCGACTACAACGCGACCGTTGCCAACGTGGTGGGCGCCGTCGGCTGCGACGAGTGGGACATCAAAAGTGCCGCGCGGCACCAGGGCGTGATCAATGTGTTGTATTACGACGGCCGCGTCGCCGCCCGCACGTTCGACGAGATCGATCCTTGCGTCGAAGTGATCCACGATTACTGGTGGCTACCGGAGCGGCGCGACGGTGATAGTTCCGGCAGCGACGCTCCCTGTGGCGAAGGCAACGCCGGCGGTCTGCTTGCCGAGTACCGCAGCGGAAAAGAGAATTTTTCCGGCCCGGCGGTCACGCGAATTGACTCCGACATAAACCATCCCTTCGGCGGCCAGTACGACAACTTCTCGATTCCCGAAGGAGTCGACCGCGTCTTCTCCGGCATCTGGCGCGGCAAGGTGTTCGCCGACGAGTCGGGCGAGTACACGTTTTATGTCTCACACGACGACGGCTGCACCATTGCGGTCAACGGGTCTACGATCTATTCGCTGACCGGTCATACCTGGATTCACGAGACGATCTACGCCCCCACGCAATCGGTCTATCTGGAGGCCGGTCAGCCGGTCGATATCGAGATCACCCTGGTCAATTATGCCGGGCCGACGCACCTGGGGCTAAAGTGGACCCGCACCGGCTCCTCCGCCGAACCGACTTTTGTACCGTCGAGCAACCTATGTCCCGACCCGTATTGAAAGAAAGATAATACCAGCACGTAGCGCAAGCAAGTGCATCGGCAGCGGGGATCGATCATCCGCGACGAATGCGCCTGAACCCTCAGGCGTCCTCCTCCGCCGATGCACTCGCTCGCGCTTCGTGCTGGTATTGAGGTAATCCAATGAAAAGACAGCCTATTCCTTTCGCACTTGTCGCATGCGTCGCTTCTCTCTGCGCCGGCTGCGGTTCGTCGGAAGAAAAGCCGCGGCCGGCCCAGTTGATCCACGAAGAGCGCAGGGCGTTGCCGGTGCTCTATCTGACAGAGAAGTCGCAGCACGAAGTGATTCGGTCGGCCGCCGACGGCTTGTTCGTCGACGAGGACACCGGCGAGCTTTGCTACCGGGCCTATTACTGCACCTCGCCCGACTGTCCGAACAAGGACAAGACCGAAGGGGGTCGGCCGGTGGTGTTCATCCATCGTAACCCCACGGCCAGCGTTGGCCCCGACGGCGAGATCGTCTATCGCGATGTCCGATCGTCGGCCGAGTTCGAACAACTGTGCCGCGACCAAGTTTCCTTCCTGGCGCCGACCTGTCCGGCCTGTTGGACGCTGCGCGATCCGGAAAGCGAAACGCCACGGCAGACGCAACAATACATTGGCTACGTGCAGCCCTACACGTTGCCGGAGTCGTCCGAGCGGGCCGCCAAGCTCGACGAGGAACACCAGCAGCGGCTGGCCTACATGAAGCAACGGCGAACTCGACAGGTGGCAATTACCCCCGAATAGTCGTCTAAATTTGTCGCCGTCAATCAGAACGACTATACTAGGTTCCGGCAAAGCAAATTGACAACATAGAACTTGGAGCAACTGACACTATCTGCGAGTATCCGCGTCATCTGCGGACAATCACGCTGGGGCGTCCGCAGATAACGCAGAACCACGCAGATGAAACTCGAAGACACGAACAAACGATTACATCGACTTTTGGAGCCCTCATGAAGAACTTTGACTTCCGTCTTGTTTGTCCCGTACTCGCGCTGCTAATCACCTACGCCAACATCAGCATGGCGGACGAAGGCACGGTCAAGGTGTTCATCCTTGCCGGCCAGTCCAACATGGAAGGCAAAGCGCCCAACAAGCTGTTCGACCATCAGGCAACCGACGCCAAGACGGCCGACTTCTTCGCCCACCTTCGCGACGGAGACGAATGGATCGAGCGCGACGACGTGTTCATCAAGTATCTCAACCGCCACGGCAAGTTGACCCTCGGCTACGGCTCGGGCGGGCGAACCGGTCCCGAGTACGAGTTCGGCTACGTGCTGGGCGAGCACTTCGACGAGCCGGTGCTGCTGATCAAGACGGCCTGGGGCGGGCATTCGTTGCACACCAACTTCCGCCCGCCGAGCAATCCGCCAACGGAGGAGGCGCTGAAGAAGGAGCTTGATCTCCAGATCCTGCAAACGGAAAACTTCAACCGCAGGTCGCGCGAGCTGATTGCCGAAGGCAAACAGCGCGAAATCAAACCGATGCCGACGATGGACGATATTAAGGCGCCGTACGGCAAGTCGTATCAAAACATGCTTAACGAAGTGAAGGAGGTTCAGGCCAACTACGAGACGCTGTTCCCCGAACTGGCGGGCAAGAAGCTCGAACTGGCCGGCTTCTTCTGGTTCCAAGGCTGGAACGACCAGTATCAAGACCGATGGCTCGAATACGAGGACAACTTCGAGGCCCTCATTAAAGACGTCCGCAAGGATCTAAACGCACCGAACCTGCCGGTCGTCACGGGGCTGATGGGCCAGCACGGCTCCCAGCCGATCAAGGACGACTCGCCGCGGGCCATCATCAACGCCGCGCAGAAGAAGATGGAGAGCAAGTTCCCCGGCACGGTGAAGGCGATAGAAACCGCGCCGCTGGTCGACAAGGCGGCGGAGGAACTCTATCCGCACTGGAAGGATCGGTTTGAGGAGTGGCAGAAGACCGGCGGCGACCACGCGTACCACTACCTCGGCAGCGCCATCTGGTTCACACGCATCGGCCGCGCCAGCGGCGAGGCGATGATTGAGTTGATTGAATCGAACTAGTCAAACAATCCCGCTCACTAACACGGCACAGCGAACGGGCAGCCTTTGTGCTACTTGGCGCCAGGGACATGCCTGGCAAACGTCGCCGTTGGGGCTTGGCTCGGGCGACTATCACTCCTGCGGCATGGTAGTAGGTAGGAACAAAACACGGGTAAGCCTAAATGGCTTCAAAACGTCGATTTTGCGCATCCCGGCCTCAGCCGGGGCAAGGTGCCTTATCTATCGATTGCGGCGCTTGTAGTTGCTACAATGCGGATGGCTGGAACAGGTTCTTGTCTGCCTTGTTTGCACTGAACTCTGAGATCACGCACGATGGCTTCCTCGTCACAATCCGCGACTCCGCAACGCGAACCGGCCTGGGACGTGGCGCGGCTATTCCCCGCCCAAGGCTCTTGGAGTGCGTCCGACTATCTAGAACTCACCGATCGGACGAATCGCCTTGTTGAGTGGACAGATGGTTGCATCGAGGTACTGGCAATGCCCACGCAAGCGCACCAATTTTTGGTCCGATTTCTAGTCGACGCACTGCGGGCGTTTGTCGATCCCCAAAAGCTGGGCGAGGTTCTGTTCGCACCACTGCGAGTCCGCCTTCAGACCAACAAATTTCGCGAACCCGACGTTGTGTTCATGTTCGCCGAACATGCCGATCGACGCCACAACGACTACTGGGACGGCGCCGATCTGGTGATGGAGGTGGTCAGCCAGGACGTTGAGAGCCGGCGGCGGGATATCGACTTCAAGCGAATCGATTACGCCGAGGCGGGTATTCCCGAGTATTGGATTGTCGATCCGCAGGAGTCCCAAGTCACCGTCCTCTCGCTCGACCAAGGAACCTACCGCGAGCATGGCCGGTTCGGCCTCAGTGAGCAAGCGACCTCGCAACTGCTGGATGGGTTTTCTGTTGAGGTTGCGGAACTTTTCCGGGCGGAAAACAATTGAGAAAGGTTGAGTTGGTATGCTAAGCAACAAATCAAAGCTCGTTGCGGTGAATGCGAAAAAGCTTTATGACGACAAGCTTCGCCCGGCATTGGAACGTAGCGACAGTGGCAAGTTCATTTGCATCGAGCCTGAATCAGGCGACTACTTCTTGGGCCGCACATTCGATGATGCAGTCAACCAGGCGATCGACGCCTACCCGGACCGGTTGACGCACACAATGCGCATCGGTCACCGTGCCGCGCTCCATTTGGGAGCAATTTCCAAGTGAACGGATTTGTCGATGAAGATCTAAGGGCACTGCTGGAAGTCGAAATCGGCAGCACGCCCAACGGCGAGAAGTCTACCGTTCTCGTTTGGATCGATACGGCGTTCAATGGCGGCTTGGTGCTTCCTCGCGAGGAGATTGAACGGCTCCAACTGACGGAATACTCCTCGACTCACGCCATTCTCGCTGACGGCCAGGAAGTTGAGTTGCCAACGTATACATGTTACTTGGAATGGTTCGGCCAGGAGTATCGCACGCAAGTAGTCGCCAACGACGGTGCGAATCCGCTACTAGGAACGATGTTGCTCGATGGGCATGATTTGGCAATCAGCTATGGAAGTCGAACATTGTCCTTGGATTGAGTCACGCCTCACCACCACCAGCGCCCATCCGGCACAGCCCCAACCCCCTCACGCACCTTCGCCAAGCTCCCGTCATCTTCCAACAGATTCCCGCTCTCAAAAGCCTTCATCGGCAGGATCGAGACCCCGCCGCCCGCGGGCGTGTAGAGGCGGCTCCCTTTCCAGAGCGAGTTCGCCACGCACGGCGCCTGCTTCGGCGTGTTGAGCGTCTCGACCGGCAGTTGTTGTTCACTCAAGAAGGTGCTTGGCCGCCAGTCGATCTTGGAGTAATAATCTTCGCGCTGCAAGAAGGCGGCGGCGACTAGCAGGTCGATGCCGTTGCGCATCTGGGCGAAGACCGGTTCGGCCGCGGAAATCTCTTCGTACTTGGCGGTAAAGCTGGCCGCGTAGGTGTCGCTGGCCTTGCTTGGCGCGGCTGCGGCGTTAAGCAACTGCCCGCCGGGGCCGATTACTTTGTCCTCGGATTGCAACTGCACGCCTTGGCCAACCAGTTCCATCGTCTGGCGGTCCTCGGCTAGCCGCACGCACTGGTAGTTGGGCGTGAACCACCAGCGTTGCACGGCGCCGGCAGGATTGCCGCTTAAAGCCTCGACAAAGGT
>JBGTJT010000579.1:0-2576 GCA_041744995.1 Pirellulales bacterium
TCAACATCGGCGGCTGCGGCCTCGGTGGGCCGCCCACGTATTTCGACCCGTATCGCATTCCCGCCCTCAAGCCGCGCCGCCAAGGACAGTACCTGACCGACCGCCTGGCAGAGGACACCATTGCCTTCATGAAGGCCAACCACCGCGAGCCGATGTTTATCTGCCTGTGGACCTACAACCCGCATTACCCGTTCGAGGCCCCGGAGGAACTGATCGCGAAATACCGGGGCCAGGAGGGACTGGGCCTGAAGAACCCGATCTACGGCGCGCAAATCGAGGCGACCGACCGCGCCGTCGGCGCGGTGCTCGAAGCGCTGGATCGGCTGAAGTTGGCCGACGATACCCTGGTCATCTTCACCAGCGACAACGGCGGCTGGGAGGGTGCGACCGACAACCGGCCGCTGCGCAGCGGCAAGGGGCACCTCTACGAAGGTGGGATCCGCGTCCCGCTGATCGTTCGCTGGCCGAGTGTGATCGCGCCGGAAAAGCCGGTCGCTCCCGGCGCGATCGACCGGACCCCCGTCATCAGCATGGATTTGTCTGCCACCATTCTCGACGCGGCAGGCGTGAAGCTGCGTTCGGACGAATCGCTCGACGGCACGACGCTGCGCCCGCTGCTGCAAGGCGAAAAGCTGGATCGCGGGCCGCTGTTCTTTCATTACCCACACTACGCCTGGCACCGATCCAATCGCCCGGGCGGCGCGGTCCGTTCCGGCCATTACAAGTTGATTCGCCGCTACGACGACCAGTCGATCGAACTTTACGATCTCTCCAACGACCTCGGTGAGCAGCACAACCTCGCCGATGAGAAACCCGAGTTGGCCGCGGACCTCGACGGGCAACTCCGCCGCTGGCTCGTGGAAACCAAAGCGCAGATGCCCGCTCCCCGCAAGTGAACGGTGGTTCAACGCAAGAACCAAGACGAATCGACAACGTCATCATCAACACCGCCCTCGCGGACTACGACGCCGAACGCGCCGCCGGGGACGATCCGGACCAGTTCGAGCGGATTATGGCCGAACGGGAGGAAGCACCTCGAAGAGAACGCCTCCGGGCAGGTGCTGCCGTGGCCCCACCAGTCTTACAGACGGCCCATGAGGAACAGGATCAGGAGGACGATTAGAATCAGCCCGACGATGCCGCCTCCCCCTGCGAGAACGTTGTTGCCTCTTCGGAAGCCGTAGCCGCCCCCGAACAGTGAAAGAATCAATAGTACGACGAGGATCAGAACAAGTAGATTCATCAGTTCATTCCTTTCGATGGACAAGCAATTCGCATCCGCGTTACACTAACACATCGACCAGAGTCACACAACAAAATGTCGCAGGGTAGTAATGTAGTTTGGATTGCTATCCGGCCGACCGCGATCAAGGTAAATCGACTCCCCTTGTCTGATCTACCGGCCGTATTCCGACCGCTCATGCTTCAGCACATCAGCTTGAATCCGCTATCCGATGGCCCGTCCCGCCCCGATTCTCGACTTGCAACACGGAAAACTTCTGACAGGTCGTACTCGATGACTCGGGGGGCCGTGTGACGTATTTGCGGAACATATTGTCAAGAACCAGGAACCCTGATTCGTTGACTCGCCGTTGGCGGCAAATCAAACTATGAAAAGCTCATTTGCGAGGCGTGTTGCTCCGAACAGGACTGGTCTGGCGACAGAGTGCAGCGGTTCTCGAGGGCGTGGACTGTTCTCGTACCGGCAGATGCCTCAAAACATAGTGGCTCGTAGTCGGGCTCGGAGGCCGGTCTTAGGGCCTGGGGGCTCCCGCGTTACCTGTTTGACGGCCCGTTTTGCGGCTTGACAGTTCGGCGGGAATGACCACCAGCGACTGGCGTTCCACTCGCAGGGGCTGGACCAGCGACTGACGAACGTCGTAAAGCGATCGCCCATCCGCGAGATATTGAAGTAGTGCGGGTATGGTCGATCGATCTCCCACATCTAGGCCGCCCCGATTCGGCCTTCCGCACGGCCTTTCCGCGGGCCCGCCCGCCTCTCTTTTCGCGGTCCGCCACGCCATTTCTGGGCAGCAGACGGCCGTCCCCCCAAATAGTTGTGTTGGGAATCGGCCCAATTATACTGGAAATCGTCGTGTAGGTTCTGCATCGAGTTTCACAACGATTTTCAAGTGAGTCTTACCATGTTTAGTCTATTGCGCGCCGTGGGTTTGCCCGATCGTCTTCGGAGCGTCGGTTACCAAGCGATCATCATTCTGCAAGTCGGCTTGCTCAGCTTGCCGTGGCAGATGGCGACGGCCAATCCCACGGGCGGCAACGTGGTCGCGGGCAGCGCGACCATCGGTCAGAGCGGCTCGACGCTGACCATTAATCAGTTGTCCGACCGCGCGGTGATCAACTGGCAAGACTTTTCGATCCAGCCGGGTGAAACCACGCGGTTTGTGCAGCCGAACAGTAACTCGGCGATTCTCAATCGCGTTACCGGCGGCAATCCCTCGGCGATTCTCGGCACGCTGGAAGCCAACGGCAACGTTTATCTGCTCAATCCCAACGGCATCCTGGTGGGACCAGGCGCCAGCGTCAATGTCAATGGTTTAGTTGCCTCGACGCTGAAC
>JBGTJT010000580.1:0-3501 GCA_041744995.1 Pirellulales bacterium
GGCCGGAGCGGTCAGCTCGTCCCGTTGCTGGGCCTGTTGTTCGACGAACTCGATGCAGGCGTCGGCCAGACCGATGGCCAACGTGGATGTTTGCAGTCCGCCCGTGTTGGCCCCGGCGGCCGAACGCATCACGTTCTCCGCTGGGCCGCCGAGCAGATTCGTCGCGGGTAGACGCACCTCGCGAAAACTGACTTTGCCGGTATGGCTCGCCGAGAGGGCCTGCAACTCCGCTGGGGGTTCGGTTTCGAGACCAGGCAGATCGGTCGGCACCAGGATCAAAATCTGTTGGCCGTCTGGCAAGACCGCGCCGGTAACGACGCTGTCGGCGTGGATCGCTCCGGTCGCCCAGGGGCTGTAGCCGTTGAGGATAAACTGGCCGTCCGCCTCCTCCGCCCGCAGGACCGGTTCGGCCAGATGTCGGCGGCTGGTCGTGAGATGCGAAATTGCCAACGTGCTGAGATGCTCGCCGGTCAGCATTCTCGGCAGTAGTTGCTGATGCAGATTTTCATTGGGCGCCGCGACGATCCGCCGCAACGCACCAACCAACTGGGTCAAGACGAATGTCGTGGTCAGACAAGCGGCGCTGAGTCGCAGATAACCGCGGACCAGATCGATCTCGTCCCATCCCTGTCCGCCCAGCTCGCGGGGAGCGAACCACTGAAACACCCCCGCCTCGGCGCAGCGGTCGAGTTGATCGGCGGGCCAGGCGCCCGGCCCGTCGAGGTCGGCCGCATGGGACCGGAGGAACGCGCACAGCGCATCCGACGCGGGGTCGTCCGGCGCGGTAATTACCCGAGGCTCCTTGAGCGTCATTTTCCTCTCCGCCTGTCAACCTAGCGAACCCACGCAGTTATGACAACGTGCGAGTCGCAAAACAAGCCGCGCCGCACCTTGCAAAAACTGCGCCGAGGGTTGACAGTAGGGTGTCTAAAGCGGTACGAAACTCGTATAATCCGCGTCTGGCGGCAACGTTCATTCGGTCATTCGGCGGGCAAGCAATCAGGGACGGATACATGACACAACTCGAATCAAAGGCGGCCGACACCAAGGCCCGCTTGCTGCTCTCGGAACTTTCCCCGGATACTCTTTATGAGAAGTGCGTGGCACTGGCCCGCAATCTGTGGTGGGCCTGGCATCCGGACGTAATCAACCTATTCCGCGATCTCGACCCGATTCGCTGGCGTCAGTTGGGCCACAACCCGATTGCGTTGCTGGCGGAATTCACGCCCGAGCGGCTTGAGATGCGAGCCAGCGAATTGGTGCTGTACAGCCGCATCAATCACGCCTACCGCCGGCTCAAGGAATACATGGCGTCCAATACCACCTGGGGCGCCACGCACGCCGGCGTGCTGGGCGCCAAGCCGGTTGCCTATTTTTCCGCCGAGTTCGGCATCCATGAATCGGTGCCGATCTATTCGGGCGGTTTGGGCGTGCTGTCGGGCGATCATATCAAAAGCGCCAGCGGCCTCGGCGTGCCGCTGGTTGCCATCGGCCTGTTCTACGACCAAGGCTACTTTCGCCAGCATCTCGATAGCGAAGGGATGCAGCAGGAGGAATATCTCGATATCAAGGTCGACAACCTGCCTAAGGAACCGGCCGTCGGCGACGACGGTCAGCCGTTCATGGTCTCGATCGAAACCCGCGACGGCAAGCTGTTCGCCAAGGTGTGGCTGATGCGCGTCGGACGCGTGAATCTGTATCTGCTCGACTGCGACGTCGAAGGCAACCGTCCGGAAGACCGCGAGTTGACCAGCCGCTTGTACGGCGGCGACGTGCGGACCCGCATTCGGCAGGAGCTGGTGTTGGGCGTCGGCGGCGTGCGTGCGCTGCGCGCCCTGGGCATCAGTCCCGGCGTGTATCATTTGAACGAGGGGCACAGCGCCTTTGCGGGGCTAGAGGTGATTCGCGAGCGGATGGAACACGACGGCTTGACTTTCGACGAGAGCGTCCGCGACGTGTCCCAGAGCAGTTGCTTTACCACGCATACGCCGGTTCCGGCCGGGCACGATCGTTTCGACGCCGCCTTGATCGAGGAACACCTCGGGCCGTTGCGCGACAAAATTGGCATCTCCGAACAACAGCTCATGGGCCTGGGCCGCGTGGAACCGCAGAACGAAGGAGAGCCGTTCTGCATGACCGTGCTGGCGTTGAAGCTCTCGCGGCGGGCCAACGCGGTCAGTTCGCTCCACGGCAAGGTCAGTCGCCGCATGTGGGCGCATCTGTGGCCGTGGCGCGTGGAGGAGGAAATCCCCATCGGCCACATCACCAACGGCGTCCATGTGCCGACCTGGCTGGCCTATCAAATGCTGCAACTTTACAACCGCCACTTCGCCCACGATTGGGTCCGCCACATGGGCCAGCCGGAAACGTGGCAGAAGATTCACACGGTTGACCCGGGCGAGTTGTGGGAAACGCACTACGCCTTGAAGAACCTGCTGCTGTCGTTCGTTCGCCGCCGCGTCAGCCGGCAATGCCGCCGCCGCGGCGAAAGCGACGCCGTGGTCGAGGCGGCCCGCAACGTGCTCGATCCGAACATCCTCACCATCGGCTTCGCGCGGCGGTTTGCCACCTACAAGCGGGCCGACTTGATCCTTAGCGATCTCGATCGAGTCCACGCCATGCTGGAGGATCCCGAACGGCCGATCCAACTGATCTTCGCTGGCAAGGCCCACCCGGCCGACGAACCGGGCAAGCAACTGATCAAGAAGATCGCCGATCTGCGGCACGATCCGCGGATCAGTCACCGGGTGGTGTTCGTGGAGGACTACGACATCAACGTCTGCCGGCATCTGGTGCAAGGGGTCGACGTATGGCTGAACACTCCGCGGCGTCCGCTGGAAGCCTCCGGCACCAGCGGCCAAAAAGTGGTGCTCAACGGCGGCTTGAACATGTCGATCCTCGACGGCTGGTGGGCGGAAGCGTACGACGGCGGCAATGGTTTCGCCATCGGGCAAGGCCGCAGCCACGCCTCCGATGAGATCTCCGATACCCGCGACGGCGAGGCGCTGTACGAAGTGCTCGAGGACGAAGTGATTCCGCTGTTCTACGACCGCGATGTCGACGGCTTGCCTCAGCAGTGGATCAACATGATGATGAATTCCATCGCCTCGCTTGCCTGGCGGTTCAGCGCCCATCGGATGGTGATGGACTACGTCAACAGTGCCTACCTGCCGGCGGCCGGCGGCCGAAGCTGCGACATGAGTATTCGATAAGAAGGCGTGAGGCTGGAGGCTTGAGGGGGAGCCGCGGCCGGTGCGTCTACATGCCCGTCGAACCAAATCATCCATCGCAGAGAGGTTGTAAAAAAATCGGCATCCAACATCAGCCGGAGGGCGCTAGCCCCCGGTTAGCGCCAAAAAACCGGCCGCTAGCGCGGTTCGGCTGATGTTGTGGTGGCGATCCCCTGCGTCGATACAATTTTTTCACAACGTCAGAGTTCTCCTCAAGCCTCAAGCCTCACACCTCCCATGACCATCACTCAATTTCTCGATCATCATTTCC
>JBGTJT010000581.1:0-22511 GCA_041744995.1 Pirellulales bacterium
GTGTTCAAAGTATCGGAATATGAGCCAATTCACGCAGCGCTTTTTCCAGAGGACAAAATGAGATTGGATGCCCTAGTGGGACATACGTTGCATCAAACCGTTGGCGGAAGGCTTTATGACTACTCGGAGAACGTCAACGGGCGCAACGGTCCGCGAATCGAACGATTAGCCAAAGCGCCCGACCCTCAATACATGATAGTTTCGGATAGTTAGGGCCATACCAGAGGACGCGATGATGGAGTCCCAAGGTGTATTCGAAGACGCCGTCGCCCGGCTCGACAGCGCGGCGAAGCATATCGATATTGATCCGGAAGTCGTCGACCAGCTCAAGCAGCCGCGACGGATCATGCAGGTGAACATACCGGTCCGCATGGACGACGGTTCGCGGAAGTTCTATACCGGCTATCGCGTCCAACACGACAGCAGTCGCGGGCCGACCAAGGGGGGCATTCGTTATCACCGGGACGTCAATCTGGAGGAGGTCAAGACGCTCGCCTTCTGGATGACTTGCAAGTGCGCCTGCATCGGCATCCCGTACGGCGGCGCCAAAGGTGGCGTGACGGTCAATCCCAAGCAGCTCAGCAAACTCGAATTGGAACGGCTCAGTCGCGGCTTTGTCGAGCAGTTGGGCGACTTCATCGGCCCGGAGACCGACATCCCCGCCCCCGACGTCTACACCAACGCCATGATCATGGGCTGGATGATGGACGAGTACAGCATCATTCGCCGGAAGTACACGCCGGGCGTCATCACCGGCAAGCCGATCCCGCTGGGAGGGAGCTTAGGTCGCGACGACGCCACCGGCCGTGGAGGATACTTCGTACTCAAGGAACTTGAGAAGCGTCGCGATTGGCGGCCGGAGCAGATCCGCGTGGCGATCCAGGGTTTCGGCAACGCGGGGCAAGCGATCGCCCGACTGCTGCACGCCGACGGCTACAAGATCGTGGCGGTAAGCGATTCCCAGGGCGGCGTTTATTGCCCGTCGGGATTTGAGATTCCCCGGCTGATCGACGAAAAGACCGCCGGCCGCAAGCTCGGCGAGGTGTACTGCCAGGATAGCATCTGCGATGCCGTGGAGGCCGAGCGTATCACCAACGAGGAACTGCTGGAACTCGACGTCGACGTGCTGATTCCCGCCGCACTCGAAGGACAGATCACCGGAGAAAACGCCAAGCGGATCAAGGCGGGCGTTGTCCTCGAACTGGCCAACGGGCCGACGACCTGCGACGGCGACGCCATCCTGGCCGAGTCGGACACGCTGGTCGTTCCGGACATCCTGGCCAACGCCGGAGGCGTGACGGTAAGCTATTTCGAGTGGGTGCAGAACAAGCAAGGGTATTACTGGGAATTGGACGAAGTCCACGCCAAGCTCAAGAAGATCATGACCCGCGAGTTCAATCAGGTATACGACCGGATGGAGCAGCACCAAATCGACATGCGGACCGCGGCCTACGTGCAAGCCTTGGATCGACTGGCGGCGGCCATCGAAAGCAAGGGGACGCAACGGTACTTCGACGGCGAGAAGTGAGTGCAACATGCAACATGCTAGCCCCGGCTCATCACGCCCGTGGCGAACCCCACCACGTCGTCCCGTTCTCGGCAGAGTTGGCTGAAGATGTCGAAGCGGTTGCAGGCTTCGGCCAACTCGAACATGCTGGGGGCGAAGCCGCTGAATTGCATGCCCGGTTTGACCAGTTTGGCCGCCGCTAACAGCGCCTCCTCGTGACGGCCCAGCCGGGCCAGCAGTGCTAGATAGACCTCGATCGACGTACAGCCTTGGGTGTGGGCGTCGACGTTCTCGGCGCGATCGCGAAAGTGGCCGATCGCGCGATCGACGTCGTTGCCCAATTGGGCCGCGAAGAACAGTCCATGCGCCGCGAAAAAGTCGACGAACGGCTCTTCACCCGGTTGCTGCAAGTCCTCATGCAGCCGTCGGCCATATTCCGTCAGGTCGAAGGCGAGCGCCAACTGCCGCTCGTTCTCGACAATCCGCGCGAAGCGAACCGTGCTTTGCAAATGCGACACGTCGATGTGGCTGCCGAACTGCTGGAACAAGTCGCCGCGATCAGCGACGATCGCCTCGATGCGATCCTCCATTGGCGGCTGGCCCTCGCGGGCTTCGACGTCGCTTTTGAGATTCTCCAGCAATTCCTTATGCAGGTGTTCGATCAGCAGACCGGCCACTAGCTGCTGGTCTTCCTTGCGTTTGCCGTACATCGACGATTCGAAGCTGGTGATCGCATTGCAGGTGCCGTAATGATCGAGCACCAACTGGTAACCAAATCCGGGATGCACCGCCTCGTTGAGCGCCACGTCGATCAGTTCGTCGATCAATTCCTCGTTCGGTTCCTGTGATTCCATCGCCTGGCGGATTGCGGCCGTTTCGCCCGTGGGCCGCAGGTACATCCAGGCCTCGCGAAACTTGCCCTCGTCGAGCAGCATCCGGCCTACCTCGCGGCAAACCGCCAGCGAGGATTCTTCCAATTGCGACCGCTGCGGTTCCGGTACGCTCTCCAGGTCCTGCCGCATCACCAGCGGCAGCCCCAATTTGTGCCTGGCCTGCATCGAGAGGGCGTCGAACAGTTCGTGGGGACGTTGTTCGGCGCGTAGTTTGTCGATCAGCGCCGTCAGCGCCGCCGCCGTGCCGCCGGCCTTCATGGCGGCTTCAATTTCCTCGAAGTGGCTTTGCGTCTGGCTCATGATGCTCCATACTTTAGACTTGAGTGCGTTGCCCGTCGTGAGTGTTTGCGACTATTCATGTTAACAGCCTAAGCGTCGTTCGTCGAAGCGCCGTCCCTCGCTCGTGGAGGATATTGTCCATGGATCCCACCATCAGCAATGCCACCATTCGCACGATTGCGATGCCCAAAGATACCAATCCGGCGGGCGACATCTTCGGCGGCTGGCTGGTGGGGCAAATGGATCTGGCGGGCAGTTCGGCGGCGACGCAGCGGGTGGACGGCCGCGTGGTAACGGTGGCGATCGACTCGATGAGCTTTCACCGACCCGTCTTGGTGGGCGACGAGGTGACTTGCTGTACCGAGGTGGAGCGGATTGGCAACACCTCGATCGCGATCCGGGTTGAGGCGTATCGCCGAAGTCGCCAGCAGCTAAAAATGCAACTGGTCACCAGCGGGCTGTTTACCTATGTTCACGTCGACGCCGCCGGGCGGCCCTCGCCGATTCCGAAGGTGCAATAACCCTAGAATTGCAGGTGGGTTGCAAATAATGGCATACTTCTTATGCTGCATCGATGGACCGGTAGTGTTGGAAGTTGCCAGATAGGGGTCGCGACCCCCGGTCCACCCGAAAGTCATTCAATCCGCTGCGCCTTGCGCCGCATGATTCATGCATGATGTGTTTTCCATCCTTGTCGACTACCACAAAGTGCATCCCACCACTTGGATGTACCTTTCCTCGCTGCTAACGATCGGTTTGTACTTTAAGTTCAGCCGTGTGTGGAGTGTGCGGAACTTCGATCTGCTGGCGCTGATTCTCTTTGCGCCGGGTCTGTTGCTGGTTTTTTCCGGACGGGACCAGGAAATGGCCGCCCGCGAGTTCACCGGCTATGTATGGCTGTTCGCCATCGGCGCGGTGTTCATTTTTCGATTATTGGCCGACTGCACGATGGTCCGCCGACCGCTGTTGGAACCGAATCTTTCGGTCGGCGGCACGATCTTTTTGGGGGGGTCTCTGTTGCTGTTCCTGATGGCGAACGTCCTCAACAGCGACCGAGCCGAATTGGACGTACCGCCGCCGGAAGTGATTGCCGCGGAGTTCGACGCCGACGACGCCGAATCGGCCGAGCCACCCAGCGACCTCCGCCGCCTGGGACCGCGGCATCCGCTGATGAATTTGTTGCCGCGGATCGTCACCCAGACATTCGGCGGATCGGGCCGCTCGCCGCACGGCGATACGACCGATCGCACGGCACGGGTAGACGGCGTGTGGATCGCTGTGGCCCGGACCCTGGCGATTCTCTCCCATTTGGCGGTGGTGGCCGGGATGGTTGTGATCGGATATCGCCATTTCGACAACATCAAGACGGGCATCGCCGCGGCGGTGCTCTACCTGCTTCTGCCGTATACCGCGGCCTTGACCGGCCACGTGGAACATGTGCTGCCGGCCGCCTATTTGGTCTGGGCGATCGTCTTTTACCGCCGGCCGATGCTGAGCGGCATCTTTATCGGGTTGGCGATGGGTACGGTCTACTATCCTGTGTTCCTGCTGCCGCTGTGGATCAGTTTCTATTGGCACCGCGGTTTGCTGCGGTTTTGCCTGGGCGTGGCCGCCTCGCTTGCCGCGGCGGTCGCCGTCGTGGCGGTCATTCGCCGCCGAAGTCTGGGGGACTTCTGGACCGATCTGCAGCAGATGTTTGGGCTGGCATCTCCCTCAATGGATAAGGATCTGCTGGAGGGCTTCTGGGGGTTCGACGGAATCCATCCTGAATACCGCTTGCCGCTGTTGGCCCTCTGTATCGCTTTGAGCGGAAGCATGGCGCTATGGCCGGCGCAGAAGAATTTAGGGACTTTGATGAGCTGCTCGGCCGCCATCATGCTCGCCGTCCAGTTCTGGCACGCGCATGGCGGTGGGCTATTTATCGGCTGGTATCTGCCGCTGCTGCTGCTGACCGTTTTCCGACCCAATTTGGAAGACCGCGTGGCACTGAGTGTGTTGGGCGAAGGCTGGCTGACCCGCCGCCGGCCCACATTCACCGGGCGCGGCAAGGCGGCGTAGTTTCTGTAATGCGGCGGCTGCGATCCCGCGAACGCTCTTTCCGCGGCGTGCGTATTATCTAGTTGGAAATTCCCGCCAAAAACTGAGTAATGCATCGGCATGTGCTTATGCTTTGCTTTCCCCGCCGCCGGATGACCAATGATGCAGGAAGCACGACAAAACGCCGCAGCGATTTCCTTAAAGTCATGTGAGGAGGAACCGATCCATCTGCCTGGATCGATCCAACCGCACGGCTTTCTGCTTGTGTTAAACGGACGCAGCTTGGCGATCGAGCAGGTAAGTGAGAATATTCTGCGTCAATTTTCCTTATCGAAAAACGAGGTCCTGGGCCGCTCTGTCTTACAAATGGTTGCTCCCGCTGCGCAGCGCCGCGTGGAGGAACACTTGACGGCGGACGACGTGGGTGCGACCAATCCGCTACGACTGCCGCTGCAACTGCGTGCCGAGCAGTTGGTGTTCGACGCCGTGGCCAGCCGCGCTGGGCAATCGATCGTGCTGGAACTGGAGAATCCACGGCCTGGAATCATCGATTTGGCCGGTTCCGGCACGCCAAGCGAGTCGTATTATCGGTTGATCCGCGAACTGATGCGCTCTCAGCAAACGGCGGAATCGGTTGAGCAATTCCTCCAAGCGGTTTGCCGTCGGCTGCAAGCGCTGAGCGGTTTCGACCGGGTGCTGGCCTATCGCTTTGCCGAAGACTTTCACGGAGAAGTGGTCGCCGAGGTTGTCCGCAGTGGCCTGGAATCGTATCTCGGTTTGCACTTTCCCGCCGGCGACATCCCACCGCAAGCGCGGCGGCTTTATGAACTGAATTGGCTGCGAATCATTAGCGACGTCGATTATACGCCGTCGCCCCTCGTTCCGCAGGCCAACCCAACGAGCGGCGAACCGCTCGACATGACCTACGTCGCGTTGCGGAGTGTGTCGCCCATGCACCTCCAGTATCTGAAGAACATGGGCGTAGGCGCCTCGATGTCCATTTCGCTGGTCCGCGACGATCGACTGTGGGGCTTGATCGCTTGTCACCATCCGCGGCCGATGTACCTGCCGTTCCACGTTCGCGCCGCGTGCGTCACGATCGGCACAGTCGTCTCCAGTCAGCTAATTGCCAAGGAGGCTCAGATTACCGAGCGGCGGCGCGACGAACTGCACCGCAAGCTGGGGCGGTTGCTGCAAAAAGTGGCGGAGGGGCGTTCCTTGACGCGGGTGCTCACCCGCCACGCCGAGGAATTACTCTCGATCGCCAACTCCACTGGAATGGCTCTGTGCGGCGCCGCTGAGTTCATCCGACTGGGCGATACGCCCGACGATCGCGAGATACGGCGGATTCTAAAATTTCTCCATGGGCAGACGTTTGGCGACGTTTATGCCACCGATCAATTGGCCGCCCAAATGCCGGAAGCTGCGGTATTTCGCACTCACGCCAGCGGCCTGTTGGCGATTCGATTTCCGGAGCGGGCCGAAAGCTATTGGCTGTTTTTTCGACCCGAAGTGATTCAGACGATCCGCTGGGGTGGCGATCCTTCCCAGGCGCCCGCAGCATCCCGCGGCATCCCGCCCGATCTCTCGCCGCGCAGCAGTTTCGCCGAATGGCGCGAGGAGATACGCGGGCGGTCGCTTCCCTGGAGCGACATCGAGCTGGAGATGGCCCGCGAGATCTACAATTCGGTCACGCTCAGCACCCTCCGCCAGGCGGAAGAGTTGGGGCGAGTCAACCGCGCGTTGTTGGCCAAGACCAAGGAAATGGAACAGTTCGTTTACACGGTTTCGCATGATCTCAAGTCGCCGTTGGTTACCTGTCAAGGTTTCGTCGGGCTGATGAAGGAGGACGTCGCCCAAGGAGATTACGACCAACTGCTCGATTCAGCGCAGCGGATCGAGAACGCCACGCGTCAGATGAATCTATTGATCGACGACTTGCTCTGCTACAGTCGGCTCGGCGGCAAGGGCCTGGCCCGCGAGAACGTCGACGTAAACGTTGTTTGCGAGCGACTGCGAGAGCGGTTTGAAGCGGAATTGCGCGAGCGCGAAGCGACGCTGGTGATCGAAGCAGACTTGCCGCCCGTCTACGCCGATCCGATCGCGGTCGAACGTGCGTTCGACAACCTGCTGCACAATGCATTGAAATACGCCTGCCTCGAGCCTGGCAAGACGATTACCGTCGGCGGCCGCGCGGCGGAACGATTCATAGAGTACACCGTTGGCGACCAAGGCCCCGGCATTGCCCCGGAGTACCACGAGTTGATTTTTCGATTGTTCCATCGGCTTGACAATCGTCAACCGGGCACAGGCGTGGGGCTGGCCTCGGTCAGCAAGCTCATGGAACAGCATCAGGGAGAGGCCGTGGTGGAATCGCAGCCGGGACAAGGCGCCACCTTCATTCTGCGATTTCCCCAACGAGATTTTATTGAACAGGCATAGCACCGAACTTTCACCGCGAGGGATTACTGATGGAAACTTCCGCGCCACAGCGTTTGTTGCACTTCTTGTTGATTGAAGATGACGACGATCACGCCACCATCGTGATCCGCACTCTCAAGAGCAATCGCATCGCCAACAGAATCGATCGCGCAGTGGACGGCGAACAGGGTTTGGCCTATTTACGCAGGCAAGGGGTCTACCAGGACGCCTGCCGGCCTGACGTGGTGTTGCTGGACTTGAAACTGCCCAAAGTCGACGGGCACGAAGTGCTGGCACAGGTTAAGGCCGATCCCGAGTTGCGATCGATACCGATCGTCGTTTTAACCACCAGCGCCGCCGAACGAGATCGCGAATCGGCATACCGATTGCATGCGAATAGTTACTTAGTCAAACCGGTCGATTTCGAGCAGTTTCGAAAACTGGTCACCGACCTGGGGTTTTACTGGGGAGTGTGGAACAAGACGTTGAATGCAGAATAACCAGTTTTAACGCAAAGACGACTGCAAGAACCGCAGGCCGCCGGGACGGCGGCCTGCGAGGCAGGCAATCTGATTGGGATCACTACGCACCCACCGTGCGCCGGGTCGCAATGAAAACGCGCCAAGAGGGCGTTTGAGGAACAGCGAGTATTAGTCGAGGCAGCTATGTTCAACAACGATCTGCGGATTCTGTTGGTCGAGGACAACGACGACCATGCGCAATTCGTGGAGCGGATGCTGCGCCGCATGGACGGCGCGGTCGCCCACATCGACCGACAGGTCTCGCTGACCGCCGCCATGCAGCTCATGACAGAGCGACGCTACGATGTGGTACTGCTCGACTTGAGTTTGCCCGATAGCGAACTGGCCGAGACGCTCAATCAGTTCCTAGAGGTCGCCACGGACGAGCCAGTGATTTGCTTGACCTCGCTGGACGATCTGGAATTCGCCACCGCCGCCGTTCAGCGTGGAGCACAGGACTATCTGCTGAAGGCCGACCTGACTCGCGATTTGTTGCTCCGCTCGATGCGTTATGCCATCGAACGTCACAAGTATTCGGTCGAACTGGAACGCAGCAACGACGAGCTGCGGCAATTCGCCGGAACGGTGGCCCACGAAGTACGGTCTCCCTTGTCGGTGCTGGTCACCGGCTGCGAAGTCATTCGTCTGCACCTGGAGAACAACCCTCCCGAAGGCGTGGCTGAGATCCTGGAAACCATGGAGTCGGCCGCCCGCGGTATGACCGAGTTGGTCAGCGAGTTACTCGACTTTGCTCAGATCGAGTCCAATAATTGCACCTTCGAAGCGGTCGACATGCAGTCCGTATTTCAATACGTGCTTGCGCTCAACCGAGAACTGGCGGCGAAGATCGGCGCAAGGATCACGCATGATCCGCTGCCGGTGGTTCATGGCAATCTCTCGCACTTGCGGCACTTGATGCAGAACCTGCTTGGCAACGCGCTGAAATATCGCCGGATCGAAGTGGCGCCCCACATCCACTGTTCCGCCGAACGGCGGGAGGGGGAGTGGCACTTCTGCATGGCCGACAACGGCATCGGCGTTCCCGCCTCGGAGCGGGAAAAGATTTTCGAAGTATTCAAACGGGCGCACTCCGGCGATTATCCCGGCACTGGCATCGGACTGGCCTTCTGCAAGCGGATCGTCAGCCACCACGGCGGGCGGATCTGGGTCGAATCGAGCGTCGGCGAGGGGAGTCGGTTCTGCTTTACGCTCCCCATCCAGTCCCCCCGGGCCGACGATCGACATGAATAATGCGACTTGAAGCCTCTCAGCGATAGCTGATATCGAGATGTTCGGGCATTGCCGCCTCGCTGCCGATGATCTGCACCGTGACGTTGTTTTCGTCCTCCAGTCGGGCCACCTCGCGGCGCTTCTTGTTGTTCAAGTAGGTTGCCACCTCGTCGTTGACGGTGACCGTCACTTGAGTGACGTTCGCCCGTTGCACTGCCAGCATCAGCATGCGGATTACCTCGATCGACATGCTCTCGGCCGTCTTCACCACGCCGGTGCCGACGCAGCCGGGGCAGTCCTTGTAAACGCTCCGCTTGAGGCTGGGGCGGATCCGCTGACGGGTCATTTCAATCAGTCCGAAGGGACTGGTCCGCAGAATTTTGGTCCGCGCGCGATCTCGCTGGACTGCTTCCCGCAGAGTCCGCTCCACGCCGCGGCGATGCTTCTCCTTGCGCATGTCGATAAAGTCGTTGACGATCACGCCGCCCAAGTCGCGCAACCGCAGTTGCCGAGCGATTTCCTTGGCCGCCAACTGGTTGATCTGGAAGGCGCTCTCTTCGGCCCCGCCATCGGCGCGGAAGTTGCCGCTGTTGACGTCGATGGCCACCAGCGCCTCGGTCGGGTCGATTACAATCGACCCGCCGCGGGCCAGCGGAACCTCGCGCTTGTGGATGCGGCTGATTTCTTCTTCGATGTTGTACTTGTGGAACAGCGGCTCCTTGCCTTCGTAAAGCTGCAAGCGGCTGACGTGCCGCGGCATGACCATTTGCAGGAATTCCTTGGCCCGCTCGTAGGCTTGCGCCTCGTCGATGTAAATCACGTCGACGTCGCTGGTGAAGATGTCGCGAATGGTGCGAATGATCATGTCGCTTTCTTCGTAGATGTCGACCGGTCCAGACAGTTTGCGCACCCGGCGGACGATCACCTTCCACAGTCGCAGCAGGTAGGCCATGTCCCGCGACAGTTCCTTCTTCGTCCGCCCTGCGCCGGCCGTTCGCACGATGAAGCCCAGCCCCTTGGGCGGATTCAGTTCGAGCAACACGTCTCGCAGGCGTCGTCGGTCGGCTTCGTCTTCGATCTTGCGCGAGACGCCGACGCGGCCTAAGGCCGGCATCAGCACCACGTATCGTCCGGGAATGCTGATGTAGGTCGACAGCGTCGGACCTTTGGTGCCGATCCCTTCCTTGATGACCTGCACCAGCACTTCGTCGCCACGTTGCAGAACGTCTTGAATCGGCGGCTTGACCCGAGGTCGGGCCCCTGGCCGAACCGTGCGTCCGCGACGAGCGCGCTGGTCCTTGTCGCGCGTTTCGTCCCCCTCGTCGCCATCGTCGTCGCAATCGACATCGTCGATATCTACGTCGTCTTCCGCTTGCGTGGCATGTTGGCCTCGCATCTCGATTGCCTTGCCCGGATCGTAGCCGCCTTGGCGATAGTACTGCGGCTCGACGTCGCTGATATGCAGAAAGCCGTTGCGGCCGACGCCGAAATCGACGAACGCCGCTTGAATGGTCGGCTCCAGGTTGACCACGACTCCCTTGTAGATGTTGCCGACATAGTTGTCCTGGCTCGATCGTTCGACGTACAGTTCCTCGAGTACGCCGTCCTCAACGATCGCGATCCGACATTCCTCCGACTGCGAGACGTTGATCAGCATTTCTTGCTTCATGGTCTGGTTCTCTTTCTGGGTGGGCGATGACCCACGCTGCTTCAACTCGGCGGGCGGCCCGCGACGGCCGTGGCGCCATGGCATCGACCGCCTGCCTTGGGGCATACGGCGACGCCGGGGCGAAAGGCCCCCGCGATCGGCGCGCCGGCAGGCGATCGTTTGACGCGACGAAGCCGCGACTCGCGGCCGGGCCGCGCAGCATCAATCCGAGGCGCCGAGCTACTCGACCCTCGTATCGCGAACCATCTGCCAAGTTGAAATGAGTCATCGAATGTACGTTTCTCGTCGGCCCTTGCAGGCGACGAGCAAAAAAATGGGACACAATTGTTTTGCTTGCCGAAACTATGGCGCCAACTCCGGCACCACGTTGTGCAATTCCTCTCTCAGGTAACTCTTGATTTCTCTTGCGCTTTCCATCACCAGCGCTCGGCGGGCGACTGCCTCGCATTGCTCGAGGGTCACGCTCCGACAGACTTTCTTCACTTCCAAAATGGAGCCGGGCGCCACGCTGAATTGTCGCAGCCCCATGCCCAATAGCATCATTGTGTACACTGGATTGCCGCTCATCTGGCCGCACAGATTGGCTGGTATGTCGGCGACTTTGGCGGCTTTCAAGGTCATCTCGATCAGTCGCAGCACCGACGGATCACTGGCGTTGTACAAGGTGGCGACGTCCTTGTTGCCCCGATCGACCGCCAGCGTGTATTGGATCAGGTCGTTGGTGCCGATACTGAGAAAGTCGACCTCCTCGGCGAATCGGTCGATCATCATCACCGCGCTGGGCACCTCGACCATCATGCCGATCGGCATCTCTCGATTGAACGCCACGCCCGACTCTTGCAGATCCTCCATCACGTCTCCCAGCACCATCTTCGCCTGGCGCAGTTCCAGCACGGTGGAGATCAACGGGAACATCAGCCGCACGTCTCCCAGCATGCTGGCCCGCAGGCAGGCCCGCAGTTGGATGCGAAATCCCTTGAGATTCCGCAGCGAGAGACGAATGCTCCGCAGACCGAGCACCGGATTGCGTTCGTCCTCGGGCTGGGGGAGATTGGCCATCTTGTCCGCGCCCAGATCGAGCGTGCGGATCACCACCGGGCGGCCCCCCAGCGCATCGATCACCGAGGCGTAGGCATCGAAATGTGTCTCCTCAGTTGGTTCGGTCTTGGCGTTGAGGTAGAGGAACTCGGTGCGATACAGGCCGATGCCGTCGGCGCCGCGTTCCATGCAATGTCCCACTTCGTGGGGAAACTCGATGTTGCCGTAGATTTGCACGCGATGGCCGTCGAGCGTCTCTGCCGGTTGATCGGCCAGCGCCTCCAGCCGCGCCGCGAGCGTGCGGATCTCCTCGGCCTCGTGTCGATAGCGGGCGATCGTCTCCTCGTCCGGCTGGAGAATCACCAGGCCGTGATCGCCGTCGATGATCACCATATCCCCGCCGGAAACGTCGGTTAGGAACTTGCCGGTTCCGACCACCGCGGGTATTTCCATCCCCTCGGCGACGATGGCCGTGTGCGAACCGGGGCCACCCACCTCGGTGACGAAGCCTTGCACAAAGCAACGGTCGAGGCCGGCCGTTTCGCTAGGCGTGAGGTTATGCGCCAGCACGACGACCGGCGAGCTGAGCTTGGTCAATTCCTCGCGACGGCGGCCCAGCAGGTTGTGGAGCAGTCGCTTCTCGATATCGAAGATGTCGTTGGCGCGCTCGGCGAGGAACCCGGTGTTGACGCTCTGGAACACCTTGGCATAACGGCGCAGCACGCGGCTGACGGCGTACTCGGGCGAATAGTGCTGCTTGCGAACCAACGACTCCAGTTCCTCGCGGAGTTTATGGTCGTTGAGCATCTGCAGATGCGCGCCGAAGATCGCGCCGTAATGTTCCCCCAGTTCGGCGCTGATGGCGTCGCGATTCTTCTCGATCTCCGCGGCGCTGCTGGCGATAGCGGTGTCGAGGCGTTCCAACTCGAAGTCGACGGCATCGCGCGCGACGAACCGCCGAGGAATGCGGAATCCCTCGTGATCGATAACCAGCGCCTCGCCAATGGCCACGCCCGGCGAGACGGCAATTCCCTGAAGTCGTTGCATCGAACGCCATTCGCGTCGGCGCAGGCAATAGGTGTGCCAGCCGGCGACAATTCACATCGCCATGGGCACGGCCGCGTCGACCCGAGAATCCAGTTGTGTTTATGTATTGTCTTCGGCGAAGTCGCTTTCGACCAACTTCACCAACGCTTCGAGAGCCTCCCCGGCGTCAGGCCCGACGGCCTCGATCTCCAGTTCGGTTCCCTGTACGGCGGCCAGCGTCAGGACGTCGAGGATGCTTTTCCCATCGACGCGCTGGCTGCCATTAATGATTTCCACCTTCGATTCAAATTTTCCCGCGGTTCTCGCAAACAGATCCGCTGGGCGCGCGTGCAACCCCTGACTGTTGCTTACTACAACGGCGCGCCTTTGGATGGTGTCGCTCATGCGGCGGTAGTTCTTCTCACCAAAACGGCTCCCGCCGTTTCGGTGACTTGTGTTGGAGGAGATCGGTCGCTCGCGCAGGCGGGAATGTGGACAAGTACCTGCGCGCCCTTAGTCGTTCCAAGCGGGCAACGGCGGCGGACGCCGCTAATGACCAAACTTGTTCGAATCGGCTTCCTCCAACAATTGTTGAATGTCTGCGGGCGTCGAAGATTGCTTGAGGAATCGACAAAAGGTGTCGTCGCGCAACTGACGCGAGATGTTTTCCAACGCCCGTAAGTGATCACCCGGACGGTCCGGCGGAGATATCAGCAGAAAGAACAACTGCACCCTTTCGCCGTCAAGACTGTTGAAGTCGACCCCCTCGTGGCTTACGCCAACGGTGCCGACAAGTTGCTCGACGCTTGGATGCTTGGTGTGCGGTACGGCGACGCCTCGGCCAATGCCGGTGCTGCCGAGTTCCTCGCGTTTCAAAATCGCCTTGATAATGCTCTCAAACTCCGCTTCGGCGATGGTCCCGGCCTGCATCAGCGCGGTCGCCATTTCGCGGATTACTCCTTCTTTGTCATCCGCCTCCAAGGAGGCCTTGATGGCTTTCGGGCTTACAAAGTCAGCGAACTTCACTCGAATATCCTTTCAATCCCTAATGCCCTCGGCACGAGCCGTGACGATTGGCCTGATGTAGGCAAGCCAAGCACGCCAATGCGGTACCAAGATCTATTTATCAGCTATTCCTGCTCCGTGTCGATCGCTTCGGGAAATTCTTGCTTTTTCCGATCCGCGTCGCGGCTGCGTTCGACTACCTTCTCTTTATACTTGCGGAGTTGTTGCTCCATCTTATGCATCACACTGTCAATCGAAGCCATCAAGCTTTCCGAACGATCCTTGGCGACAAAATCGTGCTTGTGCTCGGCCGATACCTCCAACGACACCTCGGGCGTGGTTTCACGCTCCAGGTCGACGGTAATTTCGATGGAGGTCAGCCGATCGAAAATCCTCGTCAGCTTTGACAACTTGGCGGATATCTTCTCCTGGCTTGCTTCACTCAGGTGCCCGTGCCGTGTCGAAATCTTAATCTGCACTAAGTCGCTCCTCGAAATAACCTGATTGCACATCTACGATTATGGCGTTCATTGAACAAATTGAAACGGGTCATTCTATCTTCTGCGACAACTCTCCACAAAGGGCGACGACTTGTCCGCCGGGAAGCGGCCAGGGAAGTCCTGGATTAAATACCGCTAACGCGTTCTAACATGCATGATGGGAAAGAGTTATGTCCGGGCGTCGAGTAAACGGCGGCTGCCCGGCGGAACTCTGGGGCGACGTGGGTCTCGCGGCGTGCGTGAAACGTTTTCAGTTAAATTATGTTCGCCTGCAACTAATTGTACGTCCAGGAATTGCCCAGACCGCCCCGATCCCCACTACGCCGCGCTGTTTGCAACGTGTGATTTCAGCCCGTTTGACGCCCATGGCTAAACCGGGAATACTTGAGCGTTTGGAGGAAACCATGCTGACAACCCGATCATTCCCCACGTTGCGCCGCGAAATCGCGGGCGTCTCCGTGGACCAACTTGCACATGAATTCGGTACGCCGACGTACGTTTATGATGCCGCCCAGATCGTCGAACGCATCAGCGATCTGCGGGCGTTTGACGTGATTCGCTATGCTCAAAAGGCGTGCTCGAATCTGGCGGTGCTTGATCTGGTCCGCAAACAGGGGGGGCTTGTCGATGCCGTCAGCGCGGGCGAAATTCGGCGGGCGTTGGCCGCCGGCTTCTCGCCGGGCGGCGATCCGCCGGGCATCGTCTACACGGCCGACATCTTCGACCGCGAATCACTGGAACTGGTGGTCGAACACGGACTGCACGTCAACTGCGGCTCGCCCGACATGCTCACCCAGTTGGGCGAGCGGTCCCCTGGTGCGAACGTCACCTTGCGGTTGAATCCCGGTTTTGGCCATGGCCATAGCCAAAAGACCAATACCGGCGGCGAGCAGTCGAAGCACGGCATCTGGCACGAGCAGCTTGACGACTGCCTACGGCGGGCCGAACAGTGCGGCATCGCCGTCACCGGCCTGCACATGCATATCGGAAGCGGCACCGATCTTGCCCATCTTTCCCAAGTTTGTGGCGCAATGGAGAAGGCCGCGTTGCATGTGGGACGCAGCCTGCGCGGCATTTCGGCGGGAGGCGGCCTGCCAACCCCGTATCGCGAAGGTGATGAGTTCGTCGATCTGACCGCCTACTTTGAGCTCTGGGATGCCACTCGCCGCAGACTGCAGGATGCATTTGGCCACGACCTTTCCCTAGAGATCGAACCGGGACGCTACCTGACGGCCGAGTCGGGTTATCTGATCGCCGAAATCAGGGCCATCAAGCAGATGGGGAGCCGCACGTACTACCTGGTCGACGCCGGCTTCAACAACCTGGCCCGGCCTATTCTTTATGGCAGTTACCACCCGATGTCGATTTGCCCTGGCAATGACGACACGCAGCGCGAACAGGTCGAGGTGGTGGTGGGAGGCCCGCTCTGCGAGTCGGGCGATATCTTCACGCAGGACGAGGGGGGTTATGTGGCCAGCCGGATGCTGCCGGCGGCCAAGGTGGGAGAGTTCCTGGTGATCGAATGTGCCGGCGCTTACGGTGCGGTGATGGGTAGCAATTATAACGGCAAGCCATTGGCGGCCGAAGTGTTGCTATCCGGCGGCGTGGCGCATTTGGTACGAGCGCGACAAACATTCGAGGACATCGTCCGCGGCGAGCAAATTCCGCCGGAATAACGCCAGGTATTGGCTATACTTAGTTGAAAGGAACTGGCGGCCCAAGCCGCTATCGTTCCTGCTTCTAGGGATTTGCGATACGCAACGGTGCGGCGAATGCAACAAGTTCAATGCGGCGCATGTCAGACGGTCTTCCGCGTCGAGGAAGGAATCGACGAGGAAGTCGGCTGTCCAAACTGCGAACGACGACTTCGGATCACCAGCACGGTGGTCGACGAATCGCAACTGGCTGCGCAGTCGACGGACGACGAAGAATCGCGGCCAGAGGCGGACGACGTTCGAGCCGCGACACCGGCGCGGTCCACCGAGGAAGTGAGTCAACCGCCGCAGCCGAGCGAATCGACCGACGCGATCAGTCGCGCTTTGGCCCATATTGCCCCGCCCGAGGCCGGACAGCTTGAACCGAGTCCTCAAGCCTGGCTGGTGCAAGACAAAAAAGGACGGTCGTTCGGACCGATCACCCGCGAAGAACTGCAAGACCTGGCACGCGCTCGCACGCTCACCTGCGAGTGCCGCGTCCGCCGACAGACCTCGCCTGTTTGGCTATGGGCGGTCGAAGTCTTTCCCGATCTCGCCGACGACCCGCTTCCCGACGAGCTTCCGGAAGATTACGCGGACGAAACCGACGACGATTACTACGACGATGACGCGGGGCAGGGGGGCGCCCTGGACCAAGAACAGGAGCATGTCGACCCAGAGCACGCCCAGCGGCGTCACCACCGGCATCGATCGAAGATGCTTTCGCATCGCGGATCGTCGATCATGCTGTTGGGCCTGATGGGATTTCTGTGCGGTATGTTCGGAATCGCCGCAGCGGTGATGGGCGCGCAAGACATTCGCACCATGCGCCGCGGCGACATGGATCCGCTCGGCTACGACCTGACGATGTGGGGCGCGATCATCGGCGCGGTTGGCACGCTGGCCCAATGCGGCCTGGTCGCCTATCTATGGGCGACCTCGGGCGGCTGACGACCGCCTATGCTCGCAGCAGTCTCTCGCGCGCTTCAACGGCCAGTCCGCGGGCCGCCGCGACCGAGTCCGCCACTGCCGTCACATGTCCCATTTTGCGTCCCGGCAACGGCTGTTGCTTGCCATAGAGATGCAGCTTCACGTCCGGCATCGCCAGCAGCGCCGCCCAATCGGGTGCGGTCGGCTGCCACAGATCGCCCAACAGATTGGTCATTGCCGCCGGCTGGCGTTGCCGCGTTGAGCCGAGCGGCAATCCGCAAACCGCGCGGAGTTGCTGTTCGAACTGGCACGTCGCGTGGGCGTCAATCGTCAGGTGGCCCGAGTTGTGCGGACGCGGGGCCAGTTCATTGACGATCAACTCTCCGTCGCCGGCGAGGAACAACTCCACGCAGAGCACGCCCACCACGTCGAGCTGTTGCATCACGACCCGCGCGATCTCCTCCGCGCGCCGCGTGACCGCTGCGGGCAGTCCGGCGGGACAGACGGAGATGTCGAGAATGTGATTGACGTGGGTGTTGTGGATCGGTCCGAAGTGGGCGAAATTGCCGGCCGCGTCGCGGGCCGCCACAATCGACAGCTCGTCGCTGAACGAGACAAAGCCCTCCAACACCGCCGGCTGCTCGCCCAGTTCGCGCCAGGCCCGCTGCGCGTCTGCGATCACATCGATCCGTACCTGCCCCTTGCCGTCGTAGCCCCAGGCGGCCGTTTTGAGAATCGAGGGCGCACCGATCTTTGCGATCGCCTGCTCGAGATCCGCGGCGGTTTCGATTACGGCGAACCGAGCCGTCGGGAGACCGGCGTCGGCCAGGAACCGTTTCTCGCGGACGCGGTTTTGCGCGGCGTGCAATACCCCGCCGCCGGGCCGCACCGGAGCATGTTTTTCGGCCGCGTCGGTCGTCGTGCGGGGCACGTTCTCGAACTCGAAGGTCACCACGTCCACCTGGCGAGCGAACGCCGCCACCTGTTCAAGATCCGCGTAGTCGGCCACGATCTCGCGATCGGCGAGCTGACCGGCTGGTGAGTTGGCTTCCGGAGAGAACACGTGGACCTGATAGCCAAAGCGACGGGCGCTCATCGCCAGCATGCGTCCGAGCTGCCCGCTGCCGAGCAGGCCGATGGTCCCTCCGGGCAGAATGGGCGCGCTCAAAGCTCGCGATCCTCCATCACGGCGTCGCGTTGCGCGGTGTGGAACGCCGCAAGTCGATCACGCAGTTCGGGGCGGCTGCCGGCAAGAATACGGATCGCCAGCAGTGCGGCGTTCTTGGCGCCGGCCTGACCAATTGCCAGCGTCCCGACCGGCACGCCGCCGGGCATCTGCACGATCGAAAGCAGCGAATCCAGCCCTTGCAACGAGCGGCTTTTCACCGGCACGCCCAGCACCGGAAGAATGGTCTGCGAGGCGACCATGCCGGGCAAATGAGCCGCACCGCCGGCGCCGGCGATAATCACCTGTAATCCGCGCTTCTCGGCGGTTTCCGCATACTCGCACATCCACTGCGGGGTGCGATGGGCCGAAACCACGCGGCACTCATGCGGCACGCCGAACTCCACGAGCACCTCGGCGGCCGGTTTCATGGTTTCCCAGTCGCTCTTGCTCCCCATGATGATGCCGACCAGCGGCACGGGTGGAGTGGCTGCTTCATCCATCGGGAGGCTCGCGTGCGGGAACGAAAAGCGGGAATCCAAAGCTTCAAGGTACCGGTCCCGCTCGCCGGTGACAACGGGCCAGCGGTTCGGCCTTTCAGCCTGCACTGTATTTGGAAGTTCTCCACGACACGCTAAAATGAGTGCCTGTGGTTTCCCTTTCACCCCGCATAGGTCCGACGCATACCATGGCGACCGACTATTCCGCGCAGCACCAATTGGTTAGCGACTTGTTCTCGATTCCCACCACCGAGGAGGAGTGGGAGGAGTTCGCATTGACGGACGAAGAGGTCGAGTTTTATCACGAGCATGGTTTCCTGGCGGGCGTCGATATTTTCAACGCCGTGCAGATTGCCGCCTTGCGCAAGGAACTGGCCGAGTTCTTCGAGCCGGAACATGACGGCCGCGAACTGTGGTACGAGTATCACTCCAACGAGTCGACCAATGCCGACACGGTGCTGTTTCACGCCCTGGGGGCGTGGCGGCTGCGGCCGGGGTTTCACGACACGCTCTGGAACCCCGCCTTCACGCACGCGGCCAGCCAATTGCTCGGCGGGGCGGTCCGTTTTTGGCATGATCAGTTGTTCTGCAAGCCGGTGCGGCATGGCGGCGTCGTCGCCTGGCATCAAGATTACAGTTACTGGACCCGCTCGGTGCCGATGGCGCACCTGACTTGCTGGATCGGGCTGGACGACAGCACCCGCGAGAACGGCTGCCTGTGGTACGTGCCCGACAGCCATCGCTGGCCCCTGCTGCCGATCACCGGATTGGCCGGCGACATGGACGCCATTCGCGAGGTGCTCAATGAAGAACAGCTTGCCCAGTTCGAGCGCCGGGTGCCGATCGAATTGAAGGCCGGCCAGGCCAGCTTCCACCATCCGCTGATGGTTCACGGTTCGTACGAGAACAAGACCGATCGCCCGCGGCGGGCCATGGTGCTCAATGCCGTCCGCGACGGCGTGAAAAGCGACAGCGACGAACCGCTGCTCGACGGCGTCGACGTGGTCCCCCGCGGCGAACCACTCAGCGGGCGGTTCTTCCCACTGCTCTATTTGCCGTAATTCATAAAAAACGATTGGTCCGATCCTGCCGATGGCGGCGCCTATCGGGACTTCTTGTGGCCGCCGGCGCCGCTGCAATCGGCGCACTATACTTCGATAGCCGGCGCTGCGCGCCTTCTCGCACGTCGCGACTTCCGTTCCTTGTCCGCATGGCTGCACATGACGACCAACTCGCATCCGCTCGAACAGTTGGCCGCCCAGGCAGGCTCGCTCTATAGCTTGCCGGCGGTCGCCATGGAGGTGATCCGCCTGACCGATCATCCGCGGGTCGATGTGCAGGCGCTGAAGCTCTGCATCGAGCGCGATCCTGCGCTGACCAGCAAGGTATTGCGGGTGGTCAACAGTTCGCTGTTCGGCCTTTCCAGCGAAGTGAGCAACCTGAATCAGGCGTTGGCCCTGCTGGGAACCAAACCGCTCAAGCTGCTGGTGCTTGGCTTCAGCCTGCCGGACGGCCTGTTCAAGCAGGCCAGCGAAGACGTGCTGCGGCACTACTGGCGGCACACTCTGACCAAGGCGGTCGCGGCGCGGGAGATTGGCCAGCGGATCTACCATAGCTTCTCGGACGAGGTGTTCATCGCCGGGCTGTTGGAGGATCTTGGCCTACTGGTGCTCGTGCAACAGTTGGGTGAACCGTATGTCGACTTTCTCCGCAAGGTATGGAACGAGGGCGCTTCGTTGCCGGAGTTGGAGCATTCGTCGCTGGGCTTCGAGCATCGCGAATTAACCGCCCGGCTGTTGGCCCAATGGGGCCTGCCGCAAGTGCTGATCGACGCAGTCGCCCGTCCGCGCAACGTTCGCGCGCTGTCGGCCATGGCGCCGCAAAATGCCTCGCTGCCGCAGATACTGCACTTGGCGGAATTGCTGGCGATGTACCTCAACAGCGAGCAGACCGAGTATCTCGAACAACTGCTGGTCGCCGCGCACGCCTATCGCAATACCACCCGCGGACAGATCACGTTGCTGCTCGACGCGGTGCAGCCGAAAGTCGAGCAATTGGCCGAAGTGCTGCGGATCGAGCTGCCCGACGGCATCGACTATCACGCCATCATTGCCGCGGCGCACCAGCAACTGGCGGCCGTAGCGACCGATTCCGTTCCCGAAGTCGTGCAGTACTTGCGGACGCACGGCTCGCGCAAACAAGAAGAGGTCGATCCGGAGCAAGCCGTTTGGCAAGAGGCGAGGCGGCTGAGCGAGTCGTTGTCGGCACTGGCCCAGCGTGTTCCGGCGCGTCGGCCGGCAGATACCCTCGACCGAACCGGCGATCCGCGGGAGCAAGCATCGGAGAAAGAGACGGAAAAAGAAACGCAGTTACACCGCGGCAAGCTCAACGCGACACTCAGTGAGCAGTCGGGCGTGGCCGTGGCGCCGAGTGATTCCGTTACCGTTCAGGGCGCCCTCGGTCTACGCAATACGGTTGAGCGGCTCCAATCGATCGGCGAAGCGGCGATTCAGGTAGAAACGGATCCTTACCAATCGCTCGCCGCGCATCTGGCGTCGATCGTGGACGAATGCCGGCGTCAACGTCGCCCACTGAGTCTCGTACTGTGGGAGGTGGACTGTACGGATCTCGCCAGCCGCGGCCAGGGGCACGGGCGACTGGTGCGATTGGGGCGCTGGATCAAGCAGGCATGTACCGAGATGGACCATCCGGGCGGCCAGTTTCTGCGAATCACGCCGACCCGCGCCGCCTGGGTGCTGCCCGACGCCGACCGCGCGGCGGCCGTGTCACTGGTGCGCGCGATTCTCCACGAGGCGCGGGCCATGTCGTCGGAGACCGAGATCCAGATCGAGAAATCAATGGAGCGCGGCACGTTCAGCGCCGGCGTGAGTACGGTGGCCGTTCCGCATAAGAGCTTTGAGGCGAGCCAGTTAATCGAAGCCGCCGACCGCTGCCTGTACGGCGCGGCCAGCTTCGGAGGCGACAGCGTCAAGAGCATCGACGTTTTTTAGGTGCATGCGGCAGGCCCGGCTGCTACAATGAGAAGCATGTGAGTGTGACCCACGCTCTTTCGACTTCCCGCCTCGCATTTCTCCGGAGATCCCCACCATGCGTACTGCCACTGCTTTACTCGCCCCCTTGGCCTCGTTGTGTCTGCTGTTTGGTTCGACGGGCCATCTGCAAGCCGAGGACGACGCGCCCCAGCCGTTGCAAATTCTGCTGGTCACCGGCGGCGGTTATCACGATTATCCCAATCAGGCCAAGATTCTCACGGAGGGCTTGCAGGAGCGCATCCATTGCAAGGTCACAGTGAACTTGTCGAATGAAGAGCATCATCCGGCCTTCAAGGCGCCCGGCTGGGCCAAGGGCTACGACCTGGTGATTCATAATACCTGCAATGCCGCCAATACCAACAATGCTGAGTTGGTCAAGATCATCACCGACGAACATGCCTCCGGCGTCCCGGCGGCCATGGTGCATTGTGCCATGCATTGCTTTCGTCCCGGCGGACCGCACGAATACCAAAAACTGTTGGGAGTTGTTTCGCGGAACCACGAGCGTCACCATCCGGTGACCATCACCAAGCAGGGCGACCACCCGGTGATGGCCGGCTTTCCGGACGAGTGGACCACGCCCAAGGGCGAGTTGTACCGCATTATCGACGTGATGCCGAACGTGACTCCGCTGGCGATGGGCGTTGCCACCGAGGAGGCGTCGCACCTTTGCTATTGGGTTCACGAGTATGGCAAGGCGCGGGTCTTCGGCACCACGATCGGCCACCACAACGAGACGATGCAGGAAGACGTCTATCTTGATACGCTCGCACGCGGCATCTTGTGGGCGACCGGCAAGCTCGACGATAAGGGCGCGGCGAAGGATGGTTACGGCAAGCAGCTCGATTGAGCCACCCCGCGCGGATGCCATGGGGAAATCGCGGCGACCGACTGGCGGGCGCAGCCTACGGCCGGTTGTTCCCGCGACTCCACAGCAGGGCGAACTCGCGGCCTCCCAGCAGGCGATAAGCAACCAGATAGGCAATGCCGCCGACAACCGCGGGGGCGACAACCCGCACCGCACGCGCGCCGGCGATGTCGCC
>JBGTJT010000582.1:0-5916 GCA_041744995.1 Pirellulales bacterium
GGCCAGCGACGGCTCGACGCCGGTCGTCGGCGTTCCCTCGGGCGGTACGACTGCTCCGCCGACTGCCGGGGGCGGCTCATGGGCGGCGATCATTCCGGGGCCGATCGTCGAGGACGAGATCAAGAAATTCGCGGTGGAGATCGACGCCGCCACGGCCAATCCTGGCAGTTTCAAGTCGGGCGGCAACCTCGTGGTGCGAAAACGGTTCGCCGTGATCGCACTGATGTTCGGCATCGCGCATGAGTTCGGCGAGGACATCCGTTGGAAGGATTCAGCAGGCGGCGCCCGCGATATGTTCGGCCGGGCTAGCAGCAACGCCAAGGCGTCGGATATCAACGCCTTCAACGACGCCAAATCGAGAGCGACCGAACTGAACGATCTGATACGCGGATCCAAGCCCGACTTTCCCACGCCGGCCGAGGAAATCGAATGGGCGCGGCTGGCCGAGCGACGGCCGTTGATGGCGCGGCTCGACGACGCGGCGGAAAAGAACATCCGCAAGATGGTCGCCAACGAAGGAGAGTTTTCGCGCAACCTCGACGCCATCCGGCACGAGGCGGCGGTGGTCGCGGCAATTGCCCGGATCATTCGCGACGAGAGCTACGAGTACGCCGACGACGACGATTATCTGCAATACTGCAACGACATGCAGAAGTATGCCGCCGCGCTGTACGAGGCCGCCGAACGCAAGAACTTGGAAGCGGCACAAACGGCGATCGGCGAACTCACCAAAACGTGCAGCGGCTGCCACGACGGCTATCGTTAGCTTTGGCCAACCGCTCGTTGCGTGCGAAGGGAATGCTTCCCGCAACTGGGCCGCCCCCAAAGGATGGCTCAAAATTAACTTCGGTATTTGAACAGGAGGAAACGAAGAGAACGGAGGGCGAATCGCCTCTGTTGCCTCTCGTCTACTTTGTTTGCTCGCCGACGATTTTCACATAGTTTGCAATGGATTGCGAATTCTCATTGAGCAATCAGGTCGCCCACCAATCAGACTTATTGATCCATGAAGTCCAGTTTCAATCACCAAGACCAACACATTCGGTCAATCTTTCAAGTGGAAGGCAATGGTTAGCCAACCCAGTTGAAACCGCTTGATGCGAAAGTCATCTTCGGATAGTCAATTAACTGATTTCCCAGATAACAAAGGAGACGAGAGGCAACTGAGTCATATTTTCTCTCTGTTCCCTTCGTTTCCTCCTGTTCAAATCCGAACCCACAATCCGATACTACTTGCGCCGCCCAGGATCGCCCCATGTCGTCGTTGCCGCAGGATACCCCGCCGAGCAACGCCGCTGGTACGGCCGAACTCGCGCACGACGCGCGCATCGGCGCGGAACTTGCCGAGAATGCCATTTGGATTCGCGGCGCCCGCGTCCATAATCTGCGGAACGTCTCGCTGGCCATTCCTCGCGATCGCGTCGTGGTAATCACCGGGCCTAGCGGCAGCGGCAAGAGTTCGCTGGCCATGGATACGCTCTGCGCCGAGGGACAGCGGCAGTATATCGAGAGCCTCAGCGCCTACGCTCGGCAGTTCCTGCATCAGATGGAACGGGCCGACGTCGACCTGATCGAAGGCTTGCAGCCGACCGTGGCGATCGATCAACGGTCCGGCAGCCCCAACCCGCGCAGCACGGTCGCCACCGTCACCGAGATATACGATCACCTGCGGCTGATGTACGCGCGGCTGGGCGAGGCCTGCTGCTATGGCTGCGGCGAACCGATCCGGCCGCAGTCGCCCGAGCAGATTCAACAGGCGCTGTTGAGTCTGCCGGATGGAACCAAGGCGATGCTGCTGGCGCCGCTGGTTCGCGGCCGCAAGGGAGGGCACAAGGACGTACTTTCGGCGATTCGCAAGCATGGCTTTGTGCGTGCCCGCGTCGACGGCGAGGTGTTCGATATCGACTCCCTGCCCGAGTTGGAACCCCGCAAGAACCACACGATCGAAGCGGTTGTCGATCGCATCGTGGTTCGCGACGGCGTCAGCGGCCGGGCGGCCGAATCGATCGCGCTGGCCTTGCAACATGGCGACGGGGCGATGATCGTCTGCTACCAGCAGCGCGGCGGCAATGGCAGCCGTGGCAACGGCAAGTCGCAGAAGTCCGGCGGGAGTGATTGGACCGACGAACTGTTCAGCACCAGCTATTCGTGTCCGAACTGCAAAATCAGCTTCGAGGAACTCGAGCCGCGCAGTTTCAGCTTCAACAGTCCCTACGGCGCCTGCCCCGAGTGCGACGGGCTAGGCGTGCGGCGGCAGTTCGACCCCGACCTGTTCATCGCCGACCGAGAACTCTCACTCGCCGACGGCGCAATCGCCCCCTGGAAGGGACTGACCGCCGCGGGCGAAAAGCGGCTGAAGAAGCACTTGCAGCCGTTCTTCGAGAAAGAGAAGTTCGATTGGCAAACGCCGCTGGCGACCCTGACCGACGCCGCCTGGGAACGCTTCCTGCAAGGCACCGGCGGTAACGGCAAGGGCTTCATGGGCGTGTACAACATCCTGGAGCGCGAGTACAGCACCACCACCCGCACCAAACGCAAGCAAAGGCTGGAGGCCTTCCGCGGCGAGGTGCCCTGCGCCGCCTGCCAGGGGAGCCGCCTGCGACCGGAAGCACGATCGGTGCTCATCGCCGATCGCTCGATCGATCAGATTGCGGCGATGACCGTCACGGAGGCGGCCACGTTCTTCGCGTCGCTGGAGTTTCACCAGGACGACCTGCCCATCGCCGAGCCGCTGCTGCGCGAGATCGAAAATCGGCTGCAGTTTCTCGACAAGGTCGGCGTGCAGTATCTCACGCTCGACCGACCGGCCGATACGCTCTCCGGCGGCGAGCTACAGCGCGTCCGTCTGGCGACCGGCATCGGCAGCGGGCTGGTGGGCGTTTGCTACGTGCTTGACGAGCCGTCCATCGGCCTGCATCCCCGCGACAACGGCCGACTGATCGACGCCTTGCGGGAACTGCAAGCCCAAGGCAATACGGTGCTGATCGTCGAGCATGACGAAGCGATGATGCGGGCCGCCGATCATTTAATCGACGTCGGCCCCGGCGCCGGCCGACACGGCGGGCAGATCGTCGCCGCCGGTACGCCCCAGCAGGTGATGGCCGATCCCGCGTCCATCACCGGGCAGTATCTGTCGGGCAAGCGGAGTATCCCGGTGCCCATGACGCGCCGCCGCACGGCGAAAAGTCGCTCGATCACCATCGGCGGGGCCAGCACCAACAACCTCAAGAACATCGACGTGCGCATTCCGCTGGGGGTGCTGGTCTGCATGACGGGCGTCAGCGGCAGCGGCAAGAGTTCGCTGGTTAACGAGACGCTGGTCCGCGCGATCACCCGCCGCCTGGGTCTGCTCGCTCCCAAGCCGGGCGAGCATGACAGCCTCCGCGGCGTGAGCCAGATCGACAAGCTGATCGCCATCGACCAATCGCCGATCGGCCGCACCCCGCGGAGCAATCCGGCGACCTACTGCGGCGTGTTTGACGAGATCCGCAAGGTTTTTTCAGGCACCCGGCAGTCGAAGCAGCGCGGCTACGGCGTGGGCCGCTTCAGCTTCAACGTGAAGGGGGGCCGCTGCGAGGCGTGCCAAGGTCAGGGCCAACAGAAGATCGAGATGAACTTTTTGCCCGACTTGCATATCACCTGCCCCGAATGCAACGGCGCTCGGTTCAATCGGCAGACGCTTCAGGTTGCCTACAAGGGGCTGTCGATCGCCGACGTGCTCGATCTGCCGATCGAAGAAGCCGTCACCTTCTTTGAAAACTTTTCCGCCATCCAGCGTACGTTGCAGTGCATGGTCGACGTCGGGCTGGGCTATCTCACGCTGGGGCTGGCCTCGACCAAGCTCTCCGGCGGCGAGGCGCAGCGGATCAAGCTGGCTACCGAGCTGGCCCGTGCCGATACCGGCAGCACGCTGTACGTGCTCGACGAACCAACGACCGGGCTGCACTTCGACGACATCCGCAAACTGCTCGACGTGCTGCACCGCTTAGTCGACGCCGGCAACACGGTGTTGGTGATCGAACACAACCTCGACGTTATTAAATGCGCCGATTGGCTGATCGACCTCGGCCCCGAAGGGGGCGCCGCCGGCGGCGAAGTGGTCGCCACCGGCACGCCGGAGGAGATAGCCGCACTGGAAGGGAACCATACAGGGCGGTTCTTGCGGGAGCTGCTCATTTAATTGGTTCCGCGAGGCACTTCTCGCAAAAACCTCATTTCGACTTGCGGGGGGCGAAACCGGCGGGGTAAAATGCCAGATTCGCTGGTTTCGCTAACGGGCAAGCTGCGCTAGAAGGGCGCGATTCGGCTCGGAGGCCGGCCGGAAACCTCCTCCGCCGTCCGTGCGGTATTTCCTATAACCCATTTTACAGCAGCTATTTGCAGCAATTGGACCCATGTTCGAGAAAGATCAATACGAGTTGTTGGACTTCGGCGAGGGGCGCAAACTGGAGAAGTTTGGGCCGTACATCCTGGATCGTCCTTGCCCGGTGGCCGAGGGGCTGGACCGTTCCAGCCCCGAGTTGTGGAAGAAGGTCGACGCCTACTTTCAAAGCCGCGAGGAAGATGGCGGCGCGTGGCGGGCCAGCGACGAGATGCCGCTTTCCTGGACCATCAAATACGGCGGGTTGAATTTCGAGTTGAAAATGACCGATTTCGGCCATGTCGGCCTGTTTCCGGAGCATTCCAGCAACTGGGACTGGATCGCTCGCCAGGTCCGCAAGGCGGGCAAACCGTGCCGGTTGCTCAACCTGTTCGCCTATACCGGCGGGGCAACGTTGGCCGCGGCTTACGCCGGCGCGGAAGTCGTGCATGTCGACGCCGCCCAGAACGCCCTGTTGTGGGCGCGGCGGAATACGGAGTCGTCGGGGTTGTCGAGTGCGTCGATCCGCTGGATCACCGAGGACGTGCAAAAATTCGTCGCCCGCGAGATGAAACGCGGCAACAAGTACAAGGCCGTCGTGCTCGACCCGCCCACCTACGGCCACGGCCCCAAGGGGGAGGTGTGGAAGATCCAGCAACACCTGCCGGAACTGCTAGAGCAATGCGTGGAACTGACCGGCGGCAATCTCAAGTTCGCCCTGCTCAGTTGCCACACGACCGGCTACATGCCGCACAACCTGGAGAACATGCTCCGAGACGCGCTGTACGGCCGCCGCGGCATCAAGATTGAAGCAGGCGGCCTGGCAATTCCCTGCGCCGACGGCCGCCATCTGCCCGGAGGCATTGCGGCGCGGTTGACGATTGAGGAGTAGGGGGGGGAGGTTTGAGGGGTGAGGTTTGAGGTTTGAGGCGGGAGATGAACGAGTGATCGCGCTGGGCCTATTGATCGCAGACGGTACAGCCAAGCTTGATCTCACAATACCGCTCGTTCTCGGTGTTATTGTGCTGGCTGCGATTTTGGCCATCATTCTCATAATTCTCTTTCATAAGCCACGAGACTAAGTTTTCGGTGGTGAGCATGGCGGTTACCCGCACCTCATAGCTCAAGTACTCTATGGAAATCTCCAGCCACCAAAACCCGCGCATCAAGCAAGTTGTCAAACTGCGGCGGGCCAAGCACCGCACGGAGACCGGGCGGATTCGGATCGACGGTGCCCGCGAAATCCTGCGGGCGGTACGCAGTGGCGTGGTGCTGCGGGAACTGTACCTCTGCGAATCACTGTGCCACAGTGACGAAGCCCGGCGCTTGATGGCCGACGCCGGGCAACTCGCGGAGTTCGTCGCCGAGGTGCCGCCGGCGATCTTCGAGAAAATTGCCTTCGGCGATCGGGCCGAAGGGGTGCTGGCGGTCGCCGACATGCCGCGGCGCGATATCGCATCCATCGAACTCTCCCCGCGACCGCTGGTGGCGGTGGTCGAGGGGATCGAGAAGCCGGGCAACTTCGGCGCGATCCTCCGCACGGCCGACGCCGCCGG
>JBGTJT010000583.1:0-5909 GCA_041744995.1 Pirellulales bacterium
ACGGCGGAGCAGCGGCTGATCCGTTCGGCGGCCCCGCCCCAGACGATGCCGGCGGAGCGGCCGATCCCTTCGGCGACGACAGCCCGTTCTAACTGCGCGGTGTAGCGGAACTCGCCGAGCACAAGGCGAGCGCGATGTAGATGCCGTGGCGGTATGCCGACCGCTTTGCGACGGTAGAGCGATCTGGTTCTTTGGTCAGGCAGAATGCCTGACCTACTAAAAAGGCCGCGGCTTTCGTGGGAAAGCCGCGGCCTAAAAAGAATTGAATCTGGACCCCTCATAGCGACGGCCGAGGCCGTTGCGAAAAACGCGCGGGTCGACTGTGCTTGGCACTAGCCATGTTAATGACCCGGGCGAACGCTTAAAGTGTTGAGCTCTCCGACGGTATTCCGGGGTCGCAAGATTCAATTCCTATATTGATATTGTAGTTCATTCGGCGGTTTTGTCTGCCATCATCAGCCGATTTTTTCCAACGGAATGTTTCCTCCGTCCGATCACCGGCTGCACGGTCCATTATGGGCAAATTCTGCGCCAAGCGGTTGCCAAATTCCTTGCGCAACTGCCGGGCGAACCTGCGAGGCAATTCTACGCAGGCGGGCCACTGGCGGACCAGGGCAATTGCGTGAAATTTTCGGGAAATCCAAGCCAGTCGTTCCGGAGGAAACCAGCAAGAATTAGTGTTGTTTCTAAGGATTGCTGTGTCTCATCCCAGCATCAACTGCGCCGTCGGGTACCACGGCGGTAGCACGGTTGGCTCCTGCTCGAAGATCGCCTGCACTTCCTGCGGCACGTACTGCTTGTGGACGATCACGTTGTAGACGTGTTCGCCGAACCAGTCGTCATACATCGTCCAGTAGCCGTCGGCCCCCTTTTTGTCGCCCCAGGAATTTTCCACCAGCCACTTGACCGGCTGGTCGTTTTCCAGGTCGACGCCCAGCAGGGTCATGGCATGGTTGCTGCTCCCTTCGCGATACCAGATGCGGTCCGCCTTGTTCATCGTGCATTCGGCGTCGTAGACCGTGTCGTAGTCGAACAGCTTGTGGGCCATGATGCCGTGCTCGGTGCTCTGGTCCTTGCTCACGTCGGCGGCGAACCAGCAGGGCCGCTTGTCGGCGAGCGACTCCTTGGCCACCTGCCGCAGCAGGTCGATCTCGACGTTGGCGTAGGTCATGTCTTCGCCGCTCGACATATTCCGCGCATGCTCCAGGCGATACAACTTGCCGTAGGGCTGCGTCGGATCGTGGCTGAGCGTGATGTAATCGGCCAGATCGACGTTGACAAACTCCTCGTAGAAGGAGTGCGGCGTGTAGGTTTTCAGGTCGCTGACGTTCTTGTCTTTGTCCTTGTACCGCCAGACGAACTCCCGCGGCGGTTCGCCCAGGTTGAGCACCAGCACGCGATAGACGTCGCCCAGCACCCGGATCTTGATCACGTCGATTTCCTCCGGCGGCAGCCCGTCGGCATGGGCGCGGCGCAGCTTGACCGCCGCGCTGCGGAGCATCGTTGAAACGACCCGATGCAGCCCGGCCGAGTTGCGGCTGCTGAAGGTTTCCGGCATCACCTCGACCGGCACGACGCCGTACTTGCGAATCAATCCGGCGACGTAGCTCCACCAGCCCCCTTCATGGAACGGCGATTTGAGAATCCGCTCCACGTCGCGGTCGAGCAGATCGCGCCCGGCCGTTTCGAGCACCTGGTCGAGAAAGTGATTCGCCTTTTCCAGCTTGTCCCAGAAGGCGATGTAGTTGGCGGCGAACTCGAATTTTTCCAGCTTGTACTTCTCGATCACCGCCGGCCGCAGCACGTTCAACCCGGCGAAGGCCCAGCAGCGCCCGCTCTGCTCCTGGTTGGTGATCCCCTTGGTCTCGACACGATGACTGAACAGATCGCTATGTCGGCGGAGCACGTCGCGGTTGAGCGAGATCTTCTTGACGTCGTTGTTGGTGATGGCGTTGTACACGGCCCGGTCGGGCCGATGCATCAGGTATTCGCCGCGGATGCGTTCGATGGTTTGCTGGTTCATAGGTGGAGTGCTTCAGGTTGATGGGTTAGTATTGGGGATGCTGTTGTCGTTGAGCAAGCTGCCAGCTTGCCCGGCGAAGCTGGCAGCTTCGGCAACGAACCATCGCTACTTTATTGGGAGCGAGCCATGGAACCCGATGGCATTGTGACTCGCGGCCGTTTACCGCATTGGTACATGCCGGGCTACGCCCATTTTATCACGTACCGGCTGGCTGGCACGATCCCCGCGGTAAAACTTAGGGAGTGGCGCGAGCGTCGTGAGCTTGGGTTGAAGCAGAAGGTTCCTGAAGGTATGACGGCTCGTGAGCATCGCGCGAGAATCCACAAGCAGTTCTTTCAGGAGTATGACCGCTATCTCGACAACAACCGCGAGCGACAGTGGCTTGCCAAGCCCGACGTAGCGGCAATGATCCGCGAAAACCTATATCACCACGATGGCGGCAAATACCAATTGTTGGCGTGGTGCATTATGCCGAACCACGTGCATGTGGTGCTGCAGCCGTTGGAAATCGTTGGGCAAGCTGCCAGCTCGCCCGGGCCTGCACCGGCGAAGCTAGCAGCTTCGCCAACGTTGAGCAAGCTGCCAGCTTGCTCGGCGAAGCTGGCAGGTTCGGCAACGGGAACCGGCACCTTCGAAGACGAGTTATTCTCCGATGATGTTTCGGACCAGGCTAGTCCGCTGGAAAGCATCATGCACAGCCTGAAGAGCTACACCGCCAACCGCGCCAACGAAATTCTCGGACGGTCGGGACAGTTTTGGCAGCATGAGTCCTATGACCACTGGGTTCGAGACTTGGATGAGTTGGAGCGAATCGTGAGCTATATTCGCGGCAACCCTGTCGCTGCTGGTTTATGCGAACAGCCGATTCAGTGGAAGTTTTCGTCGGCGTATGACCGGTTCCAGCGGGACGGTTCGCTGTCAGCGCTGGTCGGCTGGCTGAGAGATGACTGGCGGAAGTGATCGTTGCGGAAGCTCGCAGCTTCCGCAACGTTGAGCAAGCTGCCAGCTTGCTCAACGTTGGCTTGCACGTCTGCTCTAGCGCCGGCGAAGCTGGCAGCTTCGACAACGAGAACCGGCAGCGTCCGCCACGAATTAGTCGTTCATTCGCAAGGGTCCGGCGGTTGATACGGATTGCCTGTCTCCTTCGCCAGTGAAGAGTTGGAATTCCGACTTGGGATGTCCGCGCCCATTGCTTCTCGTTCGCCACTAGCTCTGAAGCAATTCACAGTAACGTTATGTGCAATCGCGGCCGGAATGGTACCTACTAGGACTATCAGCAACGACATGATCATCCACGCTGCCACGGCTTTAGGCAGTGACAAATGACTTAGATTGCTGAACAACAATATCATCACGACCAAAATAGGAACAAGAAAAATCGTTGCCCAAAATGCTGCGAATAGACCTCTTACCAAGAAGTAGTCGCTGTGCTTTCGCACCAGGAACGTGCGGACGCATGCTACACCCATCGGGTAGATGACGAGGAAGACAAGTTCGAGTAGTCCGAATGGTGTTGCCACTTCGCCCTCCAGTCGTTGAGCAAGCTGCCAGCTTGCCCGGAGTTGGCTTGCAAGGCTTGCTCTGGCGCCGGCGAAGCTGGCAGCTTCGACAACGTTGGGCAAGCTGCCAGCTTGCCCGGAGTTGGCTGGCACGTCTGCACTGGCGCCGGCGAAGCTAGCAGCTTCGACAACGACTTAGGCCAGCAAATCCTTTACCACGTGTCCGTGTACATCCGTTAGCCTGAAATCGCGGCCTTGGTAGAAGTAGCTTAGTTTTTCGTGGTCGAAGCCGAGCAGGTGCAGCAGGGTGGCTTGCAGGTCGTGGACGTGGACTTTGTTCTCGGCCACGCTGAAGCCCAGCTCGTCGGTCGTGCCGTAGTCGAGGCCCGGCTTCACGCCGCCGCCGGCCATGAACATCGTGTAGCAGTCGGGGTAGTGGTCGCGGCCCAGCACATTGCCGCCGGACGTGCGGCCCTCGCGGAACGGCGTGCGGCCGAACTCGCCGCTGAATACCAGCAGCGTGTCGTCCAGCAGGCCCCGCTGCTTGAGATCCTTCAACAGCGCCACGATCGACTGGTCGACCGTGGCCGTCTTGCGCGTCAGTCCGTCGCGGAGGTCTTCGTTGGGATTGGTGCCGTGGAAATCCCAGCCCCAGTCGAACAGTTGCACATAGCGAACCCCTTGCTCCACCAGCCGCCGGGCGAGCAGGCAGTTGTTGGCGAAGCTCGATTCGCCCGGCTTGGCGCCGTATTGCTCGAGCGTCTCGGCCGTTTCGCGCGAGATGTCCATCACCTCCGGCACGCTGGTCTGCATGCGGAAGGCCAGTTCATACTGGGCGATGCGGGTGAGCGTTTCGCGGTTGCCGAGTTCGTTGGCCTGAATCTCGTTCAGATCGCGGAGCGCGTCGAGCGAACGGCGCCGCATCTGTGCGTCCATCCCCTTGGGATTGCTGACATACAATACGGGGTCGCCCTCGCTGCGGCACTGCACCCCTTGGAACACGCTCGGCAGAAAGCCGCTTCCCCAGGCGCTCTTGCCTGCGCTGGGGTTGGAGCCGCCAGAGATCAGCACCACAAAGCCGGGCAGGTTCTGATTCTCGGTGCCCAGCCCATAAGTCACCCAGGAACCAAGCGCCGGGCGGCCCAGCCGCGGCGAACCGGTGTAAAGCATCAACTGCGCCGGGGCGTGGTTGAACTGGTCGGTGTTCATCGAGTGGACGAAGGTCAAGTCGTCGACCACCTCGGGCAGGTGCTGCCAGGCGTCGGAAAGCCAGACTCCGCTGTCGCCATGCTGGGCGAACTTCCGCGGTGTGCCGAGCAGCTTCGGCACCCCCTTGGTGAAGGCAAACCGCTTGCCCTTGATGAACTCGTCGGGGCAGTCTTGACCGCTGCGCTTGACGAGTTCCGGTTTGTGGTCGAACAAGTCCAAGTTCGGCGGCGAGCCGGCCATGTGCAGGAAGATCACCCGCTTGGCCGTCGGCTCGAAGTGCGGCGGTTTGACTCCCAGCGGATTCTTGATGCCGGCCGGCAGCGCCTCGGCCCCGCGGCCTTCACCAGCCAACAAACTAGCCAACGCCATCCCGCCGACGCCAATCTGGCAATCGCGAAGAAAGTGACGCCGCGTGACGTGGGTCAGTGCTTGAGTTTGAGCAAACAGTGGGTTCATGACATGGCTCGGTAGATGTTACTTAAAATCCAAATCCTAAATCCTAAATCCTAAATCCTAAATCCTAAACAAATCCGAATGACCGAAATGGTAATGTTCAAAACATCCATGCTCGGAACCAACCCTTCTCCCTCTGGGAGAAGGTGGCCGAAGGCCGGATGAGGGTGCGGTGCTAGGGTGGTATGTCCCGCGAGTATTCTTGGGACAGCGCGGATCAGCACCGCTCCCTCATCCGTCTGCTGCGCAGCCACCTTCTCCCAAAGGGAGAAGGGTTTTGCTTCAGATGGCTGAACTGTTTAGGATTTCGATATTCGATATTCGGATTTCTTATCACGGCTTTGCTAACGTTTCATCCAGATTCAACAACACATTGGCCACCACGGTCCAGGCGGCAAGCTCTGTCGCGTCCAGGCCGGCCGGCAGGGGGCCGAGTGGTTCGGTGGCCAATTGCCGGGCGGCCTCCGGATCGGCGGCGTACTCCGCCTTGGCTTCTTCATAAAGCTGCACCAAGCGGCCGAGTTCCTTGTCGCTGGCCGGTCGCGTGACCGCCAGTCGCCAGCCGCGCAGCGCTTGGTCTTGGGGCGTGTCGCCCCCTTCGGCGACCATCCGGCGCGCCAGCGCCTGCGACGCTTCCACATACACCGGATCGTTCAATGTGACCAGCGCTTGCAGCGGCGTATTGGTGCGGTCGCGGCGGACGATGCAAACTTCACGGTTCGGCG
>JBGTJT010000584.1:0-5301 GCA_041744995.1 Pirellulales bacterium
GTGGGCGAACCGGTGGCCGATCGCATCACCGAAGCCGGCGTGGAACTCGAAGTGATGGTGGTAGACGCTGGCGAATCGAGCAAGTGCGCTGACGTGGCCGCCGATCTATGGGAATCAATGCTCGACGAGGGGGCCGATCGGCAGTCGATCGTCGCCGCGGTTGGCGGCGGGGTGGTGGGCGACTTGGCGGGTTTCATCGCCGCCACATTTGCGCGGGGGCTGGCATTTTTTCAGATTCCCACCACGCTGCTGGCCCAGGTCGATAGCTCGGTCGGCGGCAAGGTGGGCATCAACCTGCCGGGCGCGAAGAACATGGTCGGCGCCTTCTGGCAGCCGCGCGGGGTGCTGATCGATACCGAGGTACTAGCCACGCTGCCGCCGCGGGAATTCGCCGCCGGCTTGGCCGAGGTGGTCAAGTACGGCGTGATCCTCGACGCCGAGTTCTTCGGCTGGTTGGAGGACAACGTCGAGCAGATCAACGCCCGCGATGAGGCCGCCCTGCGACACGTCATCGCCCGCAGTTGCCGGCTGAAGGCGGACGTCGTCGAGCAAGACGAGCGCGAGGAAACCGGCCTGCGAGCGGTGCTCAACTACGGCCACACCTTCTGCCATGCCCTGGAGGCCATCACCGGCTATGGCGAATTTCTGCATGGCGAGGCGGTGGCGATCGGCATGTTGTGCGCCTCGCGGCTGGCCGAACGACTGGGCCGCATCGACGCGGAGGTCACCGCCCGCCAACGGGCGTTGCTGGCGGCGTTCCACTTGCCGACCGAGCTGCCGCCGATCGACCATCACGAACTGGTAGCCCTGATGCGGCACGACAAAAAGGTGGAAAGCGGCCAGCTACGGTTCGTCCTGCCCACCCGACTGGGCCACGTGGAAGTGGTAAGCGAGATCGACGAGCAGGAGGTGCTGGGAGGCTGGAGGCGTGAGGCGTGAGACTGGAGGCGTGAGGCGTGAGGCGGGAGGCTTGAGGTGGGAGACTTGAGGTGGGAGGCTTGAGTCGGCTGTAAGGTGTTAGCAGGGAATAGCTTGCGGATAGGGGTCAGGGTTCAGGGTTTAGGAAACGGTGCCGCGTTTCTTCCTACTTTCCCCCCTCAAGCCTCCAGCCTCACGCCTCAAGCCTAATTTTTTTCCCTTACCGACTTGCATCCCTCCTTCTGGCCGGTAGCATAGGCAGCAGCGAGGCCGAGGGTCGGCCTCATCTTCGTGGTCACGCTCCTTGAGGAGACCGACATGAGTAGAAACGACCGCGCCAGGAAGGCCCTGATTGCTCCATGGATGTTTGCCGCCGCCGCCTGCCTGCTGGCGAGCGTGCTGGCCTGGCCCCAGCCGCTGGCTGCTGGGGTACCGACTGCCGACGAAGAAGAGGAACTCACCGAGGCGGAAGACGACGCCGGCAGCACTGTTCGCCGCCTGCCGCCCTACTATGGCGACGTCGTCAACGACGCCCAGAAGGAGGCGATTTATCGCATCCAAGCCCAATACGCCGAGCAGATCGAGGCGCTCAAGGCCCAACTGCGGAAGGTCGTCGCCGAACGCGACACGGCCATCGAGGCGCTGCTTACCGAGGATCAGAGAAAGCAAGTCGCCCGCGCCGCCGCCGACCGCCAAGAGGAACTGGAAATTCTCAGGAAGTTCCGCGAACAACGGGCACAACAGCGGGGCGAGGAAGCCGGAAACTGAACAGCGCCACGTAGCTGCCTTCATCGCTCGTAGCTGAATTCGCCAGAATTCAGCCGCCCAAGATCAGTTACGCGCTATCACTTTTCGCCCCGGCTTTCCCGTTGGGGAAAGCCGGGGCCTATTCTCACACCAGGGCGACTTCCAATGCACGGGCACCTGCAACATGCCCCTTGCCACATACAACATGCTATTCTCACACCAGCGCGGCTTCCGACGCGCGAGGCGCGTTCGGTGCGGTGAATTCACCCGCCGCTGGCTGCGGAACTTCCTCCTCCTCCGGCTCCGGTACGAAGTCGAGGATGTGGCGGAACATGATCAGGCCGGTGGCCAGCATCGGCACGGCCAGCAGAATTCCCAGCGGCCCCCAGACCCAGCCCCAGAAGATGATCGAAATCAGAATCGCCAAGGGGCTGATCTTCATCCAACGGCCCACGATCGCCGGTGTTAAGAACTGGCCTTCCGCCGTATTCCAGGCCAGATAGCACAGCGGGACCAGCGCGGCGTACCAGGCCGAATCGAAGGTAATCAGCGCCACCAGCCCCACCACGATCGCGCCGACCGTGGGGCCGACATACGGCGCGTAGTTCAACAGCGCCGCCATCGCGCCCCACAGCACCGGGTTGGGCATGCCCAGCAGCCACATCGTCGAGCCGATGGCGACCCCCAGGCAGGCGTTGATCACGGTCATGGTCAACAGGTACAACGATACGCTCTGCTCGATCTCCGTTGACATTTCCACAATGCCGCGGCGGCCGCTGTAGGTGCTGGCCAGCGCCATCACCGTGCGGCGGGTGCTCTCCTTGGCCGCCAGCAGAAAGTAGGCCAACACGATGGCGATCGAAACACTCACCGCCACGCTGCCGGTCCAGCCGAACACCGTGCTGGTCAGGGCCGGCTGCTGCTGACGGATCTCGATCACCGGCTCCACCCCTTCCTCCTCCATGGTGGCGATCTTCTTGATCTGCTTCCGCGCCTCGTCGATGTCTTCCATCGCCGTGCCCCGCATGGTTCGCAGCTTGTATTCGACAACCTGCAAGTTCTCTGGGGCGTTTTTGATCCAGGTCGTCGCCGGACCGCTGAGCGTGTAGATCGCCAGGATGATCCCCAGCAATCCGCCGCCGACCACAATCGCCGCCTATATCCAGTCGGGCAGACCGATGCGGCCCAGCCGGCGAACCAACGGGTTGAGCAAAAACGCCAAGATCACCGCCACCGTAACCGGTATCAGAATCACACTGGCAAAGTACAGCGTGTACAGCACCCCCAACAGGAACAAACCGGCCAACAACCAATGGGTGAGCGTCCAGTGATCAAAATGAGAATACTCGCCCTCCGGCTCACCTGATTCGATCTCGTGGGAATTATGCCACTGCCTAGCCATGCGACTGCACCTGCATCATTGAATACTGATTTGATAACGCGAGAAGTTGCTGCCTCTCTCCACAACCTACAGCAATTCGCGTGCCGTGGCAGTCATCGCAGTTTAACATTCGGTATTCCCCAGTTTGCCCGGCGGTGCTCCCCGTGTCGGAGAGCGCCCTATACTTGCATGCCTCGGTGCATACATCTCTCTTGCCGGATCGCGCCTGCTCGCGATCGCATGGGCAAGAGCGGTTTCTCCGCCGGTGCGTCGTCTGCGCGTGGACCCTCCGCGCGCTCTATCACCCTCTGCGCAACAAGGAAACTTTCCATGTCTCGATTCCTTCGCCGTCGTCTGTTCGCAGCCGTCACGGTCTCATCCGTGATGTTCGCCATGGCGCTTGCTCCCGTGGCCGACGCCTGCACCCGCGCCGTTTATTTCGGCCTTGAGGGGCAGACGGTGACCGGCCGCAGCATGGACTGGTCGGAAAGCCTGCATACCAACCTGTGGGTCTTCCCGCGGGGCATGGAGCGCGACGGCGGCTTGGGCGCGGGTTCGCTCACCTGGACCAGCCGCTACGGCTCGGTGATCGCCTCGGCCTACGAGTTCAGCACCGCCGACGGCATGAACGAGAAAGGGCTGGTCGCCAATCTGCTCTACCTGGCCGAAAGCGATTACGGCGCCCGCGATCCGAATCGGCCCGCGCTCTCCATCGGGGCGTGGGCGCAGTACGCGCTCGATCGTTTCGCCACCGTGGAAGAAGCAGTCGCCGAATTGAAGCAGGAGCCGTTCCAGCTTGTCGCTCCACGGTTGCCCAACGGCGAGGCGGCGGCGCTGCATCTGGCGCTTTCAGACGCCTCGGGCGATTCGGCCATCTTCGAGTATATCGACGGCAAGCTCGCGATCCATCACAGCCGGGCGTACCAGGTGATGACCAACTCGCCGCGGTTCGACTCGCAGCTCGCGCTGAACAAGTATTGGCAGCAGATCGGCGGGACGGTGATGCTGCCGGGAACCAACCGCGCCGCCGACCGCTTTGTCCGCGCGTCGTTCTACATCAACGCCTGCAAGCAGAGCGCCGACCCCCGCGAGGCCGTGGCCGCCGTGTTCAGCGTGATTGCCGACTGTAGCGTTCCGCTGGGCATCAGCACGCCGGGTCAGCCCAACATCGCCTCGACCCTGTGGCGGACGGTCGCGGATCAGAAGAACCGCGTCTACTACTTCGAGAACACCACTAGTCCCAGCATGGTGTGGGTGAAGCTGGCCCTGATCGACTTCGAGGAAAGCTCGGGAACCCGCAAGCTCGAGTTGGCTGACAACCCCGAAGTCGGCGGCGACCAGACGTCGCATTTCGTGCCGGCGGCGCCGTTCAAGTTCCTCGCCCCGCACACCGACTGATCGGGGTCAGGGTTCAGGTTTCAGGTTTCAGGACGAAGAAATACGCACGAGTGCGTTGATGCACTCGCTCGCGTGTTTTGACGTTGCGCTCTTCTGGAAGTGGTCGCCATTGGCCAAGCTGGCGGGCGACATGGGAATCCTCCACACGCCCCACCGCACCGCTCTTGCGGGCGGACTGCTGGTGCTAACCGGGGGCTAGCGCCCTGGCGGCTGATGTTCAGTGGCACCTATTTCCAGCGCCAAGCTTTAAATCCTGAAACCTGACCCCTGACCCCTGAAACCTGAAACCTTGCTTGCTTCCCCGCCCCGGTTCAACTCTAATAAAGGCGGTCGAGGAAGAGAGGCCCTCGACCGGTTGATCCCTGGAACGGGTCGACCCTGGAACCTTGAGAAGAGTCCCACCTGATTTCCCACCCCTGACAGCACGCGAGACATGCGGTCGATTGCGATCGTGCCGTTTATTTCACGTGCCACGCCTTTGAGAGTTGGCCGGCCCGCTTCTTGCGAAGCGGCCGACCGTGTATGGCGACGGCGACCGATGTGGTTGCCGTTGCAAACAAAATCGCCGCCCGTCCCTGGTCGCCGCACGCCGCGCCGTCCTCGGCTGGCGGCGGTCGTAACCGCGAAGAGGGTCGCTAGCGGATCGCCCCTGGGTAAGCCGGGTTCATCCGCTTGCCCTCTTCGCCGTTGCGTGTGTGCCGCCTTGCGCCCTGGAACAGAGCACTTCATTCCCCGATAGAGAGGCAGAACAAATGACCCGCTTCGCCCCGTCTTCGCCGATTGCCACTCGTCCCGCCGTCCACGTCGCCTCGTCGGAGCGACGGCTGCCGCCAACGCCCGACGCGAGCGCCCCCGCG
>JBGTJT010000585.1:0-14029 GCA_041744995.1 Pirellulales bacterium
CAGGCCGACCTCGGCCGTGGCGGCGGAGACCGGGAACCAATCGGTAGACTCACTGGAATTGAACCGCGACAGTTCACTTTCCGGATCCCAGGTGCTCATCTGGGCGTTCACGGTCTCCAGCAGGGCGTCGATCTCTTGCTGAAGCGATTTCTCGTCGGCCCCGTCGGGCAGGCGGTCGAGCTTGACAGAATAAGCCGTCCCCATCGTCCGGCCGTGCAATTCGACCAACGGCGCAGTGGCCTGTTCGGTACGGCAGCCGGCGATGGTGGCCAGCAGTACGAAAGCGAGCATCACGACGGCAATGACAGCCCTGTTCGCCTGTCGCCGTGCCAGAGTTGTCATTGAGAAACCGGACCCTTCGCTTGTTTGAACAGAAGACAACAGAGAAAACGGAGAACGGAGAAAGGAAATCTCTGTTGACTCTGTCCCCTTTGTTGCCTGCAGTTAATCAATGCCTGAGGTGACCCGAAGCTGACGGGCGCACTTTTCTTTGATTTTACTCGGCCTGTTTGAAGCGATGTAGTATCAACTCGTCTGAGGCTGAATGTCGATCTAGAGTGCAGCAGAAGTAGAAAGTAGATGTGTTCTTTGATTTCCTCGAAGGCTGCCGGGAGCCAAATTGGAGTGAACAGAGCGGATCGGAGGCAACAGAGAATCACTACTCCGTTCTCTCCGTTTCCTCCTGTTCAAAACGGAACTTGAGGCGACTTGGCGACAGGCGAAGCAAATGCCGAAGAGATTTTTGAGCGTTTCCTCAGCCACGTTACCCGCCGAAGTCGTCGTAGGCGATGTTCTCTTTCTCGACCCCTAGATCGTCGAGCATCTTGAATACCGCGGCGTTCATCATCGGCGGACCGCAGATGTAGTATTCGATATCTTCCGGCGAGGGGTGGTTCTTCAGGTAGTTTTCCAGCAGCACCTGGTGGATAAAACCGACGTAACCGTCCCAGTTGTCCTCGGGCAGCGGTTCGCTCAAGGCGATATTGAACTGGAAGTTGGGAAAGTCTTTCTCGATGGCACGGAACTGATCGACGTAGAACAACTCGCGTTTGCTGCGGCCGCCGTACCAGTACGAGACCTTGCGATTCGTTTTGCGCCGTTTGAACAACTCGAAGATATGGCTCCGCAACGGGGCCATGCCGGCGCCGCCGCCGATGTAGACCATCTCGTTGTCGGTATCCTTAATAAAGAACTCGCCGTAAGGGCCGCTGATGGTCACCGCGTCGCCCGGCTGCAAGTTGAAGATGTAGCTGGAGACCTTGCCCGGCGGAGTCCCTTCCGGCGCCCGCGGCGGCGGGCTGGCGACGCGGACGTTAAGCATGATGATGCCCTCTTCGCCGGGATAATTGGCCATCGAATAGGCGCGGAACACCGGCTCGTCGACCTTGGAGATGTAGCGCCACAGATCGAACTTGTCCCAATCCTCGCGAAACCGCTCCTCGACGATGAAGTCCTTGTAGTTGACCGTATGCGGCGGCACCTCGATCTGGATGTAGCCGCCCGCCTTGAACGCGACTTCTTCCCCCTCGGGCAACTCCAGCACCAATTCCTTGATGAACGTGGCGACGTTGTGATTGGAGCGAACCTTGCATTGCCATTTTTTCGTTTCGAAGACCTCAGGCGGCACCTCGATCTTCATGTCTTGCTTCACGGCCACCTGGCAGCTTAGGCGATAGCCTTCCTTCGCCTCGCGGCGGTTGATATGCGCTTTCTCGGTCGGCAGAATGTCGCCTCCACCCTCGAGCACCTTGACCACGCACAGCGCGCACGTGCCGCCTCCGCCGCAGGCGCTGCCCACGAAGATGCCGTTATCCGACAAGGCGCCCAGCAGCTTGCCGCCGGCGGGCACGTCGAACTCCTTCTGCTCGTTGACGTTCAAATGCACCTTGCCGCTGGCGACCAGTTTGCTTTTGGCGATCAGGATGACCACCACCAGCGACAGCACGACGGTGGTAAACATGGCGACGCCGAGGATGATTTCGTTCATGGCGAGTGCGTGTGGTGTGCGAGATGCAATTGTGGAAACAGGAATCGGCAAGAATCCCGATCTAAATTCCCCCGAACGACATGAACGCCAGGGCCATCAGTCCGACGGTAATGAACGTGATGCCGAGACCGCGCAGTCCGGGTGGAACGTCGCTGTACTTCATTTTTTCTCGAATGCCGGCCAAGGCGGCGATTGCCAAGGCCCAGCCGACGCCGCTGCCGACACCGAAGGTGACGCTCTCGGCGAAGTTGTAGTCGCGTTGCACCATGAACAGCGAACCGCCCAGGATGGCGCAGTTGACGGTGATCAACGGCAGGAAGATGCCCAACGCGTTGTAGAGCGGCGGAAAGTAGCGGTCGAGCGCCATTTCTAATATCTGCACCATGGCCGCGATCACGCCGATATAACTGATCAAGCCGAGAAAGCTGAGATCGACCGTGGCGTATTGCGGGCCGAGCCAGGAGAGCGCTCCCTCCCGGAGCAGATGCTGATAGATCAAGTTGTTGGCCGGAATCGTGATGCCCATGATCACGATCACCGCCACGCCGAGTCCCAGGGCCGTTTTCACGTTCTGGGAAACGGCCAGGAAGGTACACATGCCGAGAAAGAAGGCCAGCGCCAGGTTCTCGACGAAGATCGCTTTGAGAAAAATACTGAGATGAAGTTCCAGCATGACTTTATTCCTCGTCTTCAATTTGCTCGGGCCGGATGGTGCGGATACCCCAGATCAGCAGGCCAATGATGAAGAACGCGCTGGGGGGCAGCAGCATCAGGCCGTTGGCGGGATACCAGCCGGTGGTGGAACCGCCGGCCGCCGTTTCGAAAGTGTCGGTCGTCAGCGGCATAACGGTGTAGCCCCACAGCTTGCCGGCGCCGAACAGTTCGCGGAAAAATCCGACAATGATCAGAATCACGCCGTAACCCAGCGCGTTGCCCAGGCCGTCGAGCATGCTCAGCCCGACCGGGTTCTTCATGGCGAACGCCTCGGCGCGGCCCATGATGATGCAATTGGTAATGATCAGCCCGACAAATACTGACAGCCGTTTACTGATGTCGAACGCATAGGCGGTAAGAAACTGGTCGACCACGATCACCAGCGAGGCGATGATCGTCATCTGGACGATAATCCGAATGCTGCTGGGGATGTAATTGCGAATCAGGCTCACCGCGCCGTTGGAGCAGATGGCAACGAAGATCACCGCCAACGCCATCACGACCGACGTGTTCAACTGCGTGGTGACCGCCAGCGCCGAGCAGATGCCGAGCACCTGCAGCGCGATCGGATTGTTGTTCAGAATCGGGTCGAACAACACCTTCAGCGGCTTCGACTTAGCCATCAGTTCCTCCCACGGCGATTTGCCGTTGGTTTTCGATGAACGGTTTGAACCCATCGGGTCCGAACCAGTAGTCCAAGGTATCGGTCACCCCGTTGGCGGTGATGGTCGCTCCGGAAAGCCCGTCGATCTTGAAATCCGCGCCCTCCGGGGCTGGTCCCTTAATCACTTCCAGTTGCACGTTGCCGTCGGGGCCGTAAAGTTGCTTGTCGCGCCAGCTCGCTTGCCACCGGGGATTGTTGATCTCGCCGCCAAGTCCCGGCGTTTCGCCGTCCTGGTAATAGGTGATGCCGCGGACGGTGGTTAAATCCTTGTCCAAGGCGAGATAGCCGTACATGGTCGACCACAGGCCGTTGCCGTAAATCGGGAAAATGTATTGCTGAACCTCGCCTCCTTCCATCACCTCGAAAACAAAGTTGTATTTTGCCCGCGTTAAGATGCCGGGCAGCGCTCCGGAAGGGATTCTCTTATTCAATCGGGTGTTTTTGGCCGCCTTGACCGGGTCGTAGGTCGCTGGGTCGATATTCTCTTCCTCAAGAATTTCCTCAGGGACCGGTTCGCCGGTGTCGAGGTCGATCAGCACCCGGCGGACCGTTTCGAACTTCTCTTCGATTTCGTCTTTCGCGTCTCCCGCCTCGTAGAGTCCGCCGGCGACCAGCACGTTCTTCTTCTGGTCGAGTTCGCGGTTTGCCCGCTGCGTGGGACGCAGACCGACGGCGGTGCCGGCCACCACCACCGAGCAGACCACGCACAATATGAGTGCGATCAGAATTGTCCCCGCAGCCGAATCACGAGTTACCATAGCGAGCCATCCTGCGCTTGATGTTGGCTTGAACGACAAAATAATCGATCAGCGGGGCGAACACGTTGCCAAACAGTATCGCCAGCATGATCCCTTCGGGAAATGCCGGATTGACGACCCGGATCAGGATCGTCATCGCGCCGATCAATAGTCCGTAAATCCACTTGCCCGCGTCGGTCATCGAGGCCGAAACGGGGTCGGTCGCCATGAACACGGTGCCGAAGGCGAAGCCCCCCACGACCAACTGCCACCAAGGGGGCAACAGCCAGATGCCGGCGCCGGCGGTGGCGGGATCGGACACGCCCCACAGCAGCGTGGAAAAGGCAAGCGCCCCGATCGTGACGCCCGCCATGATCCGCCAACTGCCGATGCCGGTGGCAATCAGGATCACGGCCCCAATCAGGCAGGCCGCCACCGAGGTTTCTCCCATCGATCCTTGGATGGTTCCCCAAAAGGCGTCCCACCAGGTGACGCCCAGCCCACCGGCCGTGACGGCGTCGGTCACCGGGGCCAGTTTGTCGGCGGCGTTGCTGGTGGCCAGTTCGCCAAGTACGGTGGCGCCGCTGTAACCATCGACCGCCGTCCAAACAGTGTTGCCGGTGATGTCGCTGGGATGGGCGAAGTACAGATAGGCCCGCGCCGTCAGCGCGGGATTAAGAAAGTTCTTGCCCGTGCCGCCGAAGATCTCCTTGCCAATCACCACGCCGAACGCAATGCCCGTGGCAACCTGCCACAACGGTATCGTTGGTGGCAAGGTCAGCGGAAACAACATGCCAGTAACCAGAAAACCTTCATTGATGTCGTGCCGGCGGACAATGCAAAAGATGACTTCGCAAATACCTCCGACCGTCATGCAGACAATATAGACGGGCAAAAAGTAGAGTCCGCCCAGTACGATGTTGCCCAAGAAACTTGCGGGGTCGAAGCTAAAGCCGAGCGATTCGTAGATGTTGGCCCGCCACGGCGAGGAGAGCGTGACGACGTCGGGATCATTGGCGATTTGCAGGTTGGCCTGATAGCCGGTGTTCCAGAAGGCCATGAAGATCGCGGGAATCAACGCCACGATCACGATGCTCATCATCCGCTTCAGATCGATCGCGTCGCGGATGTGCGTGGGGCGCGTGGTCGCTTCGCCCGGCGTGTAGAGGAACGTATCGGCCGCCTCGTACAGCGGATAGAGTTTTTCGTACTTGCCCCCGGTATGAAACTGGGGACCAAGCTTGTCGAGTATGTTGCGCAAAGGCTTCATTAGCGTCGTTAACCCTCTCGCTCGATAGTGGACAAGTTCTCTCGCAGCAGATCGCCATACTCGTACTTGCCGGGGCAGACGAACGTGCAAAGCGCTACGTCCTCTTCGTCCAGCTCCAGCGCGCCCAATAGCTGGGCCTGCTCAGTGTCGTGGGTGATGAGCGATCGCAGTAGTTGGGTCGGCAGGATGTCGAGCGGCATCACCTTCTCGTAACTGCCAATCGGCACCATCGCCCGCCGGCTGCCGCCTAGCGAGGTGGTAATGTTAAACCTTTTGCCTGGCAACAGCGAGGAGGCAAACAGCCGCGTGATGGAAAACTTATTGGCTCCCGGCATTTGCCAACCGAGGAACTCGCGTTGGCGACCTTCCTCCAAGGCGGAGATTTGCACGTGATAGCGGCCCAGGTAGTCGGTCGGCGGCGCCGCGGTGCGGCCGGCCAGTACCGATCCGGAAACAACCCGCACGTCGTCGCCCGTCAGTTGGCCTGCGAGTAATTCCGTGATCGACGCTCCCACCTGGGTGCGAATGATCCGCGGCTGCTTGACTGCCGGACCGGCAATCGAGACGACGCGATGCATCCACAAGCGCCCGGTCGTAAACAGCTTGCCGATGGCGATTACGTCTTGATAGCCGATGTACCACACTTGCTTACGTGGTCCGACTGGATCGAGAAAATGGATGTGGGTGCCAGGCAAACCGGCTGGATGCGGTCCGGCGAACTCATGCTGCCGAACGCGGTCCACGCCGCCGCCTGGAATGACGGCGGCAGGCGCCTTGCAAACGTGGATCGCTCCCTCGGTCAGCCGGCTGAGCACTCGCAGCCCGAACTCGAAGTCGGCTTCGTGCTCCGCGATCACCAGTTGGGGATCGACCGCCAAGGGATGCGTGTCCATGGCGGTTACGAAAATCGAGTGCGGCGCGTGCAGCGGATGGGCGACCTTGCTAAAGGGCCGCTCTCGCAAAGCGGTCCACAGGCCCGACTCCAGCAGGTTGTTTTTGACGTCGTCGCGGGCGAGCGTCGCCAGATTTCGGTCGCCGAAGGTCGGGAACGTCAGTTGCTCGTCGTCGCCGGTCTGTTCAATCACCACCGACAAGAACCTGCGTTTCTCGCCTCGGTTAACCTCCACGACCCGGCCGCTGGCCGGCGCCGTATAGCGGACTCCCTCGATCTTCTTATCGGTGAAGAGCACTTGGCCCAGTTTGACGTCGTCCCCTTCGACAACCTCCATCGTGGGTTTCATGCCGACGTAGTCGGCGGCCACCAGCGCGACCCGCTTGACCGGCACTCGGTCGCCGATTTTCTGTTCCGGCGCGCCGAGAATCGGGATGTCCAAACCGCGTTTAATCGTAATCATATTCAGCAGCCTCGACTGCCGCGGCAGGCCGGAGGTTCAAGATCGGAGGTGGATACAGGGCAGGGGAATCGTGTATTGTGAATTTTTTCACGATCCTGTCTACGTCAATGAACAAACAATCGCAGTTTTTTGCTCCGAACCGAAGATTCGCAGGCATGCGGTACCGGCGACGGAGACACGAACGCCGAGGCGACAGGGGCCGCGCGGAAGCAAACAATATTACTGAAATGATACACTTGCCGGTGATCGTTGCAACCGCTCTCGACCGCCAATCTTGCCTATTGCAACTGCTTCGATACCTTGCGAGAGATCATCCGCGGCATCATCCGGCTGCTATGGGCCAGCAGCCAGTTTCCGAACCCGGCGATCACGATCGCCTTGTTCTTGCGAAAGCCGCGAAAGCCGATGCGCGCCACGCTGGCCGCCGACATCGGCGCAAACTTAAACAACGGCTTGTCTTCCATATCGGCCACTTTGCCAAACTCAGTGGTTGTCGGGCCGGGGCAGAGGCAGGAGACCGCCACGCGGGTATCCGACAATTCCTCGTGAATCGCTTCGGAAAGCGACAGGACAAATGCCTTGGACGCATAATATAAGCCCATCTTCGGACCCGCCTGGAACGACGCGGTCGAGGCCACGTTCAGCACGCCTCCCCGATTCCGCTCGACCATGGCAGGCAGAAACATCCGGGTCAATTGCGTGAGTGCCGCTATATTGAGGGAGACCATATCCATTTGGCGCTGCAAATCCAACGCGTGGAATTTGCCATTCAGTCCGAATCCGGCATTGTTGACCAGTACGTCGACTTCAATCCCCTCCTGCTGCAAGTCGTCGAACAGTGCTTGACGTTGTTCGGCGATGGCGAGATCGGCCGGCATCACCCTAACCTCGACTCCGTAGGACTCGCGCAACTCGGCCGCCAGTTCTTCCAGCCTTTCCCGGCGTCGGGCGACGAGGATCAAGTCGGACTTATCCTTGGCAAAGCAGCGAGCCAACTCGACGCCGATGCCGGCGGAAGCCCCCGTGATAAGTACCCGTTCCGTGCTCATCTGTTTGTGTCCTAAAGAGTGAGACAATTCTCGCAGCCAGTGCACTAGTGCTTTGTCAGGCTTAAAAAGTCGGGTACCACTGCTGCCCTCAGCAGTGGAGCCTTGCTCGACGGTTCGCCCCGGGGTTAGCTTGCAACCCGTTTCGAAGTGACGATTTCTTGCCAACGGCACGGCCGGTCTTGCACCCGCCACTGCTGAGGGCAGCAGTGGCACCCAACCTTAAAACCAAATTCTGACACCGCACTAGATTAGCCGAATTGGCGTCGATCGGCGACGCATTCGGCGGCATTATTTGACGCAGCGTCACTTGAACAGCAAATTCAAGTATGCTTAAATGACGATACAGATATTGAGACTCTGTCTCGATTTCGCCACCAAGATTCGACCACAAGGCAACGCAAGTTGATTTCCGCCTCCCAGTTACATCCGCCCATGCCGCTGGAGATGCTTCGCGCCGGCGAGATCGCCAGGGTGTGCGACGTCGACGGCAACGAGCAGTGGGTCGCTCGACTGGATGAAATGGGTCTCCGCGCCGGGACGGAGATCCGCATGATTCGCCCCGGCTCGCCCTGCATTGTCGCTTTCGAGAACCACCGCCTGAGTCTCCGCGGCGAGGAATGCGGCGCGGTCATGGTGCAGGTTTTGTCTCGTTAAGTTCGCTCACAATTGTGGACCCAACGCCCATGACGACCCTCGATTCGCTGAAGCAGGGCGATTCAGCTCGGGTGGTCGACGTCGCCGGCGACGATGGCATCGCAATGCGGCTGATGGAGATGGGCGTGACCGAAGGGGAACTGGTCACGGTCCTCGGATTCGCGCCGCTGGGCGACCCGATGGAACTGCGGATTCGCGGCTACCATCTCAGTTTGCGAGCCAGCGAGGCGCGTCGCGTCCAGATCGGCCCCGTTTAACCGTCTCGTCGCCGGACCGACACTTCCCTCCCGCCAAGATGCCATGTCGACCTTGCCACAAGACTCCGCTCACCGCCCCGTCGCCCGGCCGCTGAAGGTCGCGATGATCGGCAACCCCAACACCGGCAAGAGCACGCTGTTCAACGCGCTGGCCGGCATGCAGTCGCGCGTCGGGAATTTTCCCGGCTGCACCGTGGAGAAGAAGATCGGCCTCGTCCGTTGGCAAGGCCGCCGCGTCGAACTGATCGATCTGCCCGGCACCTACAGCCTGTCGCCTCGGTCGCTGGATGAACTGGTGTCGGTCGAGGTGCTGCTCGGCCGTCAGAAGGAGATCGGCGCCATCGACGGCGTGGTCTGCATCGTCGACGCCTCGAACCTGGAGCGCAATCTGTATCTGGTCAGTCAGGTATTCGACCTGGGGCTGCCCACGGTGGTGGTGCTCAACATGGCCGACGTGGCCGCCGCCCGTGGCAACACGATCGATGAGCAGAAGCTCTCCGAAAAGCTGGGCGTGCCGGTCATCAAGACCGAGGCCCACCGCCGTCGCGGATTGGACGCAGTCCGCGAGGCGATCTTGCATGTGTCCGACCTGCCGCCGGCGGAGCGGCCGAAGCTGTATCCCGCGGAGTTCTATGCCGCGGTCGAACGGGTGCAAGCGGAGTTGGCCGGTTGGAACGATCAGCCGATGCCCAACTATCTGGTCGAACGGATGCTGATGGACATCGGCGGAGAGATCGAGGGGGAACTTGTCGCGCAACATCCTCAGAAACTGGCGCCGTTGTTGAAGCAAGTTCGCCAGGAACTGCGCGAAGGGGACTGCCGCATTCCCGGCGTCGAGGCGCGGGTTCGCTACGCCTGGGCGCGCGAGATGCTCGACGGTGCAGTCGTTCGCCCCAGTGAGAATCTGGCCACGATCAGCGACAAGATCGATCGCCTGTTGACCAGCCGCTTTGTTGGCCTGCTGGTGTTCGCCGCGATCATGTTTGTGGTGTTCATGTCGATCTTCGCCTGGGCCGAGCCGTTGATGGGCTACTTCGAGGCGGCACAGGAATGGGCCGCCGGGCTGGTCAAGGCCAACATGGCGCCGGGAGCGCTGCGGAGCCTCATCGTCGACGGCGTAATCGCCGGCGTCGGCGGCGTGCTGATCTTCCTGCCGCAGATCGCGCTGCTGTTCTTGTTCATCGCGATTCTGGAAGACTGCGGCTACATGGCCCGGGCCGCCTTTCTAATGGACAAGCTGATGAGCCGCGTCGGCCTCAGCGGCAAGTCGTTCGTGCCGCTGATGTCGTCATTCGCCTGCGCCATCCCCGGCGTGATGGCCACCCGCGTGATCGAGAACCGCCGCGACCGGATGGTCACCATCCTGGTCGCTCCGCTGATGAGCTGCTCGGCGCGGCTGCCGGTTTATATCCTGATGATCGCCCTGTTCCTGCCGCAGGAGGCGGTCTGGAAGAAAGGGGGCGTGATGTTCGCCATGTACTCGCTGGGCGTGATTGTGGCGATCGGCGTGGCTTGGTTGCTGCGCAAGACGCTGTTCAAGGGGGAAACACCTCCGTTTGTGATGGAATTGCCCAGTTACAAAATGCCGAGCGTGCGGATGGTCGCCCACCGCGTTTACGACCGCTCCAAAGCCTTCGTGACACGCGCCGGTACGCTGATCTTCGCGACAACGATTGTGGTCTGGGCTGCACTCTATTTCCCCGGAGATCATACTGAAGAACACGCACTGCAAGCGGAGATCGAAGCGCTGGAGGCAGTCGACGAAGAGTCGCCGCAGTTGTCGGCACTGCAAGAGCAGAAGAACCAGGTCTCGGCGGGGTTGATTGAAGCCAGCCTGCTGGGCCGTCTGGGGCATACAATCGAGCCGGCAGTCAAACCGCTTGGCTGGGACTGGAAGATTGGCGTCGGAGCGATCGCCTCGTTCCCGGCGCGAGAGGTGATCATTGCCACGCTCGGAACCATCTACAGCCTCGGCGGCGACGTCGACGAGGAAGACGAAAGCCTGCGGGCGACGATGGCCGCGGCTACCTGGCCCGACGGGCGGCCGGTGTATACGATTCCGGTGCTGTTCTCGGTCATGGTGTTCTTTGCGCTGTGCGCCCAGTGCGCCGCGACGCTGATGGTCATCAAGCGAGAAACCAACAGTTGGCGGTGGCCGGCCTTCACATTCGTCTACATGACCGTGCTGGCCTACCTGGCCGCACTGCTCACCTACCAGATCGGCAGCATGATCGTATAAAGGTAAGACAGCCCTCCGAGGCCGCAGCAAGTTGTACGCCGGCCCTCCGAGGCCGTCGCCGCGGTGCTTACACGCTTTCCCTCAACGAACGATCAGACGAAAAGGCCCGTTCTGCAATGCCCGACCCGCAAACCATCGCCGCCCTAGCCATCGCAACCGCCGCGACGGTCTATCTTGGCCGTCGCAGTTGGAACCTGTTCGCCAAACAAACCGGCGGCTGCGGATCGTGCTCCTCGGGCTGCGGCAGCGGCAAGACGGAGGAATTGCTGCAGATGCAGATAGGGCCGCGAGACTCGTCTCGATTCGAATGAAGAGGAGATCGTCGCAATGAAAACGTCGATGGCAGGTTGTTTACTTGGACTTGCAGTCGGTGACTCACTCGGAGCCCATTTCGAGGGGCAATCGCCTGAGGCGATTTCATCCCGTTTCAACACCATCCACGACGTGATTTCGCGCGTCGTCAGCCACCTCTACTACACCGACGACACGCAAATGGCGATCGGCGTGGCCGAGACGTTGGCCGAATGCGGGCAGATCGACGAGGCCGTACTCTGCCGACAGTTCGTTACCAATTATGATCCGACTCGCGGTTACGGCATGGGAGCCAGGGTGGTCTTGGAGGCGATGCAACTTGGTCGCGACTATCAAGCCGTCGCGGCGAATTACTTTCCGGGCGGTTCGTTTGGCAATGGAGCGGCGATGCGAGTGGCGCCGGTGGGCGTATTCTTTCAGCACGATCATGGGAAGTTGCACGATAACGCCGAGCGGCAATCGCTTCCAACACACGTACATCCACTCGGCATTGACGGAGCACGGCTAGTGGCGGTAGCGGCAGCACTAGCGGCCGTCGGCGGCGAATTCGATCGGAGTTCATTCTTCAGTTCGCTGATTGCATCATGTCAGACGCAGCAATTCCGAGACCGCATGCAGCTTGCCGCCGACACGGAGCAAACCGATCAACTGTTGCGGCTTGGCAATGGGATCGCAGCGTTGGAATCGGTGCCCACGGCGATTGCCTGCTTTGCATTAACGCCCAACGACTACTTGGCAACGATTAACAGCGCGATTTTTCTAGGCGGCGACACCGACACGATCGCGGCGATGGCCGGCGCCCTTTCCGGAGCGAGACTCGGGATCGACGGCATTCCACGCAAGCTTATTGACGCCATGGAGCAAACGCCCAAGAGCAGCGAATATTTGCTGCACCTTGCCGAACAACTTGCCGCATTCGAGTGCATTGCGAACGAGATGGATGTCGATGTCGAGTAAAGTCTTGCGAAGATCAATGCGGTTCAAAAAGTGCTTTACCGACGCGGCTTTCACCCAACTGATTTTCTCCGGCCTCGACCACGACCGTGAGCCGGCCTCTGTTGTCGGTCTCGAATGACCCCATTCGCACGTTCCGCAAGTAACCCGATGTATTAGTCGCGGTCTTTGCGGCGATCCTCCCAGTATTGGCGGGAACTCGGGCCGAACGCATCTTTCAAGAAAACGATTAGCAAAGGTACCACGATCACAAGCAGGTAGCTTGCCGCCATCAAAACGACAATCAGGTCGGAAAGATCAGCGTTACGCCAATAGGCCGCAACGTATACGACAACTGGCGGAAGGAGTGCCGCGAAGATAAGGAGAGTTCGCATCGAGAATCGGCAACACAACAGTCGTCGAATCATGGCTAGATCGAAGAACTCGCGAATCTCTCGAGTCGTCTCGCGAAACGACAATACCAAACTGAGCAACAGCATCAACGCCATCGCCCCAACAAAAAAGGCGATCGCTGGACCGCTAAAATTGAACATCAATACGTCCCCTGTGCCAAACGCCGCGGAGCGAGCACTGGCGCCGGCTATTGGGGATTGTAACGGGGCGCGGCCGGCGTGGGCAAGCAGCGGCCTTGCGAGCTACTTCAGCCCTCGCGGCTGGCCATCGAGTTTCCAGGCTTCATCCAGTTCCACGCCCAAATGCACCAACACCGTGACCGGAGCGTCGACGATGGTGGTCTCTTCCTCGAATTCACCTCGCCGGGCACTCTCGCCGCTGACGATCAGGAAGGCGTTGTAAATCTCCGGCACATTCTGGCCGTTGCCGTGGCCGGTGCCTTGGCCGCCATGATCGCTGGTGACGACGATCAGCCAGTCTTCGTCCGCGTACGTCTCACGTTGGCGCAACGCTTGCAACACCTCGCCAATCATCCCGTCGACGTTCTCAATGGCAGCCAGATACGGCTTGACGCTGGGGTGAAAGCCGTGTTTGTGCCCTGTTTCATCCACCTGACCAAAATACAAGAACAGGCAATCGAGCCGCTCCTCGGCGAGTACTTTAATCGCTTCCTCCTTGGCCGAAGCATCCCACTTGGCATAATCTTTTGAATCGTCAAGCCACGACTTGTGTACGTTGGCGCCACGGACAATGTGATCGTCGATCGGCTTCCAAGTGACAAACGAAGCCGTGTAGGCGCTGGGCTGCTGCTGTTTGAGCAGCTCGAAGAAGTGAGGATAACTGTCGTATTGCTTGCCCTTGAACGAATTGTCGTGAACGCCATGCTTGTCCGCCCACACGCCGGTCAAGATGCTCGACCACCCTGGGCCGCTGATCGTGTCGTTCTTGCGATATCGCGCTCCCAGCACAGGGGACGTTTTGTCGTGAATGCCTTGCTCGATCAGCGCGTCGAGGTGCGGAGTCTCGGCCGCGGTGAGCGCATCGAAGCGAACCCCGTCCAGCCCGATGAAGAGCGCCTTCTTCTGTTTGGCCTCGAGCGAAGCGGACGAGAAGCAGACAATCAAAAGCAGCGCAGTTAGCCGTGGAACAATGCGCATTGGTACTCCTTCGATATCAGGTGTGGTGAATCCCTGTATCTTAAATCCCTTTCGCGGCCGCTTCAACAACGCATCGACCGTAGCGGAATTCGCCAGAATTCAGATGAAGCGGAGATCGGGCGTCCAACGGTACGCGGCGGAACAATATCAGCCGCACCGCGCTAGTGCCACAAACTGGAATTCCTATGCCACTAGAGCGAGGATTTGCTGAGTCTTTGTAATCTTCCCAGTTTCACGCCAAGTTCTGGGGCGTTGGGTGGTTGTTGTTTCGATGGGTCGTCCTGTGT
>JBGTJT010000586.1:0-4163 GCA_041744995.1 Pirellulales bacterium
GAGTGCCGCTTGAACCGGCAGGGGTCCGGTGCCGAGGCAGGGCGGATAGTTTCAGAGGGTGTGATAGCATGTTGGTTTGACGATCCAGGGAGAGAGGTGGGGCTGAATGGGTGTTATCGATTCAATCGTCAGCCAATTCGCTCAAATTGATATCGCGATTGGGCATGTGGAGAATAACTTCACCGCCCATCGTTCCGATGAATTTGCGAAGGGTGCTCAACTGGATTTCTTCGCCAGCTTCCATTTGAGAAACGCCGGGCTGTGAAATCCCGAGCCGGTCAGCAACCTGCTGCTGGGTCATTCCGTTTTCCTCGCGCAGTTCGGCGATCAACATGCCGATTTTCAGGTCTTTGACCCGTTCGGCAATCCGGCCGCGCTGCTCGGGCGTCATCTTCTCGCGTATTTTCGACCATCGCGTGTGTCCTGCCATTAAATCAATCCCTCCTCTTCAATTTCATGCAGTGTGAGCAGAACCGCGCCACGTTCGCGTCGAGATACGCCCGCAAACTGTGCAGTACTGGCGCCGGCTAACCATTTGAACCTAGTTTGCATTGAGTCCTCACTCATTCGGCTGCAACGCATCTTCGATGGTCGCCTGATCCGGCCGCAGCTTCTTGGTCTGTACGATCAATTCCACGAACTCGGCCCGATAGCCTTTCTCGTCCTCGCCAAGGCTGGACCGCGCGATCTCTTCAGCGGCACTAAGCGTAAAATCGCCCACGTGCTCTGACTCTCGCAATAGCATGCCAAAGGCAGCCACAGAGGCTGCAAACTGAAAGTCGCCAGTTGCTTTGGCAAATGCCTGTCCCTCGTCACGCACTGGGAACGTCAGCAGCTTGCTGGTATCGCCGTCCGGTTCCTTGTAGCGGAGCTTGAGCACCGCTAGTTGGCCCTCGTCGGCTTTCTCGGACAGCTCGGGCGGCTTCTGAAACTCCAGCGGATCGACCGCAGGCTTTTCGCCCTCAGCCGTATCCTCCTCGCCAACCGGGACGATCTCGTACAGTGCGGTGACCGTGTGCCCGGCACCTATGTCTCCGGCATCCTTCTTGTCGTCGTTGAAGTCTTCCTTCTGCAGCATCCGGTTCTCATAGCCGATCAGCCGGTAGGCACCAACTTCCGCCGGGTTGAATTCGATCTGAATCTTGACGTCCTTGGCGATCGTCAGCACCGTGCCCTGCATCTGCTCGACCAGGACCTTGTTGGCTTCGCGAATGCTGTCGATGTAGGAGTAGTTGCCGTTGCCGCGATTGGAGATCTCCTCCATCATCGCGTCGTTCAAGTTGCCACGGCCGAAGCCCAGTACCGATAGAAAAACGCCCGACTTTGCATTCTCCTCGACCAGCTTGGTCAAGGCAGCCGAGTTGGTTACTCCGACGTTAAAGTCGCCGTCCGTGCAGAGGATCACGCGGTTGTTGCCTTCCTTGATGAAGTTGGCCAGGGCTACCTGGTAGGCAAGCTTGATCCCCTCGCCGCCCGCCGTGGAACCGCCCGCTCGAAGACCGTCGAGCGACTCGCGAATCTTGGCTCCGTCGGAACCGGGGGTGGAGGGCAAGACGAGTCCGGAAGAACCGGCGTAGACGACAATGGCTACTCGGTCGTCGTCGCGAAGTTGATCGACCAACTTGTGCATTGCCCGCTGAAGTAGTGGCAGCTTATCGTTCGAGATCATCGAGCCGGAAACATCCAATAGAAAAACCAGATTGCTTGGCGGGCGATCTTCCTGCTCTACTTGCTTTCCTTGCAGTCCGACACGCATCAGCCGATGCTTAGGCTGCCAGGGGCAGGTGGCGATCTCAACATGGGTGGCGAACGGTGCATCGTCCTGAGGCGGAGCATAGTCGTAGGTGAAGTAGTTGATAAACTCCTCGATCCGCACCGCGCCCGGCGGCGGAACCATGCGGTCCATCATCAGATAACGCCGGGCATTGGCGTACGAGGCGGTGTCGACGTCGATGGAGAAGGTCGACAAAGGGTGGTCGCTCACGCGTTGGAACGGGTTTTCGTCGACTGTGGAGTATTTGTCGCCGCCTTCGCCGGGGCCTACGCCCTCATGAGGTAGCGCGATGGGGTCGGCCGGGTAGATGCGATCTGCTGCGTGAAAGCTTCGTTTGAGATCCCGCAATTCTCCGGCCGTGATCGCCCCACTGAAGGAGCTTCGCTCACTATCAAAATTTGTTCGAGTTTCCCTTAACTGGTTTACTAGAATCTGTTTGTTTCTTCGCTGTATGTCGTCAATCGAGGACGACTGGTGCTGTTGCTCGTTTTGCAGATCGTCGGAGGCGAACTTGTTGTCGATCAGATGTCTGGCATCGCGTATGGAATCACGCAATGAATCAGCGTCTTCCACGTTAACGCCGTTGTTCGGCGAGACGTTGGTTTTGGTCTCTGTCGACTCCGAAGCTTCAGTCTCTAGGGTCGGTAGGGATTCTTCTTCAGACGGATGCTGCTCTAGGGCAGGCTCGACCTCGCTTGATGAAGCAGTGGCGACATCGCTAGATTCTCTTTCGCGAACAGCTTCGGGTCCGGGGGCACTGTCTCGATGGCAAGCAATCCCGGAGACCAAGAGAACCATTAGGGTTAGTACAGACCATGATCGATACGCGAGCATCTTACGCCTCCCTTCCTCTGTCGTGACGGAGATAAGTGTCAACCAGAATGGGATGCCGGAAGCGACGGATCGCGCTGGCGGCCACTTCTATTAGATCGTCTTACGACAAACTTCTATTCCTGGCAAGGATTTTGTTCGAGCAGATATGCTTGGTAGACGCGTTTTTAGTCAAAGCCCTGAATTGAACGGAGCAGTTGTGTTTTTCACGACTGCCTCGATCGCCGGGGCAGTCGCATTCTTTCCTTTGTTTCGTGAGGAGATTGCGATATGACCCAGCGTGATTTGAACCGTGCCGTGGCTGCTGCCACAGGCGAGACCGTCAGCGAGATCAACCATCTGGGCTTCAGCCTGCCAGCGACGGCTAAAAGAAAAGCACCCGCGGCCGTCCATCGGCGCGGGGCAACAGAAGCTGGTTGCCTTCGGGTTTCTCGTCATGACCATGGGGTATGGACGGTTGCGTCGACGCAAGTTGTAGTCCACCCTGGGCCGCGTGGAGACGACGCAGAAGCGGCCATGCTCCAGCGGTTCGCGCTGAGCTACGGCGTCGTTGCTTGGCCTGCCTGGCGGGTTGCAGCACAGGACACCCGCTGTTTCCTCGCCAGCAGGCCCAATCCCAACAGGCCGAGCAGGCCCAAGACATAGGTGCTCGGTTCGGGCACCAGGTGGGTCAGCCAGATCGTACCGGGGCCGCCGAGGTTGTCGGCGTAAATGATTGGGTTGCCGTTGAATCCGCCCGTGTCGAGGATCGTGAACCGATTGGAAGGCGCGCCGACGGCCGCGTCCCAGCCGACCAGCGACTGGTAGGTCCACAGGGCGAAGGTGTCGTTCATCTGAATCGAGCCCAACGGCGGCGAGGCGAGCAACTCCAGGGTGATCCCGCCGGCGGTGACCGAACTGAAGTTGAGCGTGCCGGTGACGTCGATCGAGTCGTAATCGACGCCGGCAATGCCGGCCTGACTGACTTCCCATTGGTAGGTCGTGACGTTGTTCCAGGTCTCGCTGCCGGTGGTCAGCAGATCGATGCTGTTGCCCGGGCTGACCGTGCCCAGCACGTTGATGGCCGCGGTGATCACGCCGCCGCCGCCGAGTGTCCCGTTGACACCGACCGTGTACGTGTTGCCACCGGTATGCGTGCCGTTGACCAGGAGCGTGCCGGCGTTGATGGCGGTGGTGCCGGTATAGGTGTTGTTGCCGGCGAGGGTTTGCGTGCCGGTGCCGGTTTTTTCCAGCGAGATGCCGCCGCCAGCGGTGGCGGCGGCAGGGGCGGTGCCGGCCGAGTTGTTCCGGATGACGCCATCAAACGTGGAACTGCCGCCCGCGACGCCCACCACCAGTTTCTCAATGAATGGTCCCGAGCCGCTAAAGTTGCTTGAGTTTCCATAATTGTTCTGCACGAAGCCGGTGCCGGTGAGCCGCAGGGCCAGCGCGCACTCTGGGTAAAGTGGGCTGGCGCGGCAATGTGTTTTCATGGAGAATCTTTCGTGTGACATGTTCCTAACACGAAAGGATTCTCCATGCTGAAGATTGGTGATCAGGAGGCGGTTAACCTTGTACG
>JBGTJT010000587.1:0-3475 GCA_041744995.1 Pirellulales bacterium
CGCCCGGCGGCCAGCGGTTGGGGGTCGCCTTGCGACAGGCGGGCGACGATGACTCCCGCTGTTACCGCATCCCGGGTCTGGCGGCCACCAACGACGGCACGTTGATCGCCGTGTATGACGTTCGTTGGCGCGGCTGCGGCGACCTGCCGGGCGACATCGACGTCGGCATGAACCGCTCGACCGACGGCGGCCGCACCTGGGAGCCGATGAAAATCATCCTCGACATGGGGAACGATCCTAACTGTCGTTACGACGGCGTGGGGGATCCGGCCGTGCTGGTCGATCGCAATACTGGCACAATCTGGGTCGCAGGCGTCTGGAACCACGGCAACCAAGGTTGGCACGGCTCCGGGCCGGGGTTGGAACCGGAGGAAACGGCACAGTTGATGCTAGTCAAAAGCGACGACGACGGAGTGACCTGGTCGCAACCGATCAACATTACCAAGCAAATCAAGAAACCGGAGTGGTGCCTGCTGCTGCAAGGCCCCGGCAAGGGCGTCACCATGCGCGACGGCACGCTGGTCTTCGCCGCGCAGTACCAGGACTCCGTCGAAGCGGAGCGGCTACCGTATTCGACCATCATCTACTCCAAAGACCACGGCAAGACGTGGCAGATCGGCAGCGGCGCGTTTCCCGATACGACCGAGGCGCAGGTGGTGGAAATCGAGCCGGGCGTGCTGATGCTCAACTGCCGCTACAACCGCGGCAGCCGCCGCGTGGTGATGACCACCAAAGACATGGGCAAGACGTGGACCGAGCACGCCACCTCCCGCAAGGCGCTGGCCGAACCGGCCACCTGCATGGCCAGCCTGATCGACGTCGATCAAGAAACCGGCAAGGATTTGGGCGGTTGGCTGCTGTTCTCCAATCCGGCGGTCGACCGTCCGCCGCGGCGGCGGATGACAATCAAAGCCTCGCCCAATCGCGGCGCCGGTTGGCCCGATCGGCATCACCTGCTGCTGGACGAAGGCAACAGCGCCGGCTACTCCTGCCTGACGATGATCGACGACGAGACGGTAGGCATACTCTACGAGAGCAGTCAGGCGTTGCTGGCGTTTCAGCGGATCCCCTTGCACGACATCATCAGCCCGCCGTCGCGGGACTAATCCCTTTTTGACGAAGGAACATCAAGCAAATGAATCATCTGGAAGGATTGATTGCGGCCACCTATACTCCGCTGACCGCTGACAACTCGGTGAACCTTGCCCAGGTCGGTCCGATGGTCGAGCATCTGCTCGCTCGTCACGTCGACGGGTTGTTCGTCAACGGCAGCACGGGCGAAGGCATGTCGCTGACGTCGGCCGAACGCAAGGCGCTGGCGAGTGAGTACATCGCGGCAGCGGCCGGACGGCTCCCCGTCATCATACACGTGGGGCACAACAGCCTGGCCGAGGCGGCCGATCTGGCCCGTCATGCCGCGTCGGCCGGCGCCGATGCCATTGCGGCGACCTGTCCGTCGTATTACCCGATCCGCTCGCTCGACACGCTGATCGATTCGATGGCGCAAATTGCCGCCGCCGCGCCGCAGTCGCCGTTCTACTACTACCACATTCCGGCGCTGACCGGCGTCGACCTGCCGATGCCGCAATTTCTCGCCGAGGCGACCGAGCGGATCCCGAATCTGGTCGGTCTGAAATTCACCAAACCGGCGGTCGACGAGTATCAGCGTTGCCTCGAGTTCGACAACGGCCGCTTCGATATCCTGTGGGGCTGCGACGAGGTGCTGTTGTCGGCGCTGGCCGTCGGCGGCCGTGGTGCGGTGGGCAGCACCTACAACATCGTGGCGCCGCTTTACCGCGAGTTGCTGTCTGCGTTTCTTGAGGGCCACCTCGACCAGGCCCGGCGATTGCAAGGCCGCGCCGTGGAACTGATCGACGCCATTGCCCGTTATCCCTTTCATCCGGCCATGAAGCGGATCCTTGCCTGGGAGGGCGTCGACTGCGGACCGGCGCGACTGCCCATGCCGGCGCTGACCGAGACCGAGGCGCGCAAACTGCGCGAGGATCTCATCTCGCTAGACTTCCACGAACTGGTCGCTCACGACGCGGTTGTGCGGGCCGCTATATGATTGCCTATGCCGACGTCTATCGCGCGGGATTGCTGGACGACGTGTTGCCGTTCTGGATCACCCATGCTGTCGATCGTGAGTGCGGCGGCTTTATCACCTCGCTCGACCGGGACGGCACGATTCTCGATACGGACAAGAGCGTCTGGCAGCAGGGCCGGTTCACCTGGTTGCTCGGCAAGCTGTACAATTGCGTCGAACAGCGCCCGGAATGGCTGGAACTGGCACGACACGGTGGGGATTTTCTCGACCGCTGGTGTTTTGACCCGGCAGATGGTCGAATGTGGTTCCATCTGACCCGCGACGGCCGCCCGATACGCAAGCGCCGGTATGCCTACAGCGAGAGCTTTGCAGCGCTGGCCTATGGCGAGCTTGCCCGGGCGACCGGCGAAGCCCGCTACGCCGAGCAAGCGGAACGTTGTTTTCGGCGCTTCATCGACCACAACCTTCAGCCGCCGCCGCTGGCCGCGAAGTTCACCGACACGCGGCCCACCCGCGGTCTTGGCTTTCCGATGATCACGATCAACACCGCCCAGGAGTTGCGGGCATCGATTGGCCTGTCCGACGCCGACGATTGGATCGACCGGAGTATCGACACGATTCGCACATATCACGTTAAGGAAGAGATCGAATGCGTGATGGAGACCGTCGGCCGCGACGGAGAACTGATCGACCATTTCGAAGGACGCATGCTCAATCCGGGGCATGCCATTGAGGCGGCCTGGTTCGTGCTCCGCGAGGCGCGCCATCGGGGCGACGACGAACTACTGCAGCTTGGCTGCCGGATGCTCGACTGGATGTGGCGCCGCGGCTGGGACGCCGAGTACGGCGGCATCCTGTATTTTGTTGACGTCCGCGGACTGCCGGTGCAGGAATACTGGCACGACATGAAGTTTTGGTGGCCGCACAACGAGACGATCATCGCCACCCTGCTGGCCTACCTGTTGACGGGCGAACCGCGTTACGCCGAATGGCATGCGGAGGTCCATGCGTGGTCGTACGCCCACTTTCCCGACGCCGAGCATGGCGAATGGTTTGGCTACTTGCATCGCGACGGCCGCCGCAGCGTGCGGCTGAAAGGCAACCACTGGAAAGGCCCCTTCCATCTGCCGCGGATGCAACTGCTCTGCTGGCAATGGCTGACAGAATCCAGAGGCGGCCGTCCTGCCCGACGGGAACCGTCCCGTTAAACCACCCCTCGACCGACGGCAAGTCGAATTGAACCAGAGGAGTTTGATCTGCCGCTGCCCTCTACACGACGTCCACCAACACCGCCCGGATGTCGCTCAGCGCGCGAAACCGCGGCGGCGTCCCGCGTATTATTTGCGGGGGCAGGCCGAGTGTCTCCGAGGTCACGGTCTCAGGCAATTGCTTCGGCAGGATCAGCGGTTCGCCCAATACTTCCGGCAC
>JBGTJT010000588.1:0-6195 GCA_041744995.1 Pirellulales bacterium
CGCCGTACGCCGTGCATGCCCATCCGCCCCGGCAGGTCGCGTCGCGGGGCGTCGGCCCGCTCTCGGCGGGCGAACACTACCTGATTGACACCGCGTTTGCGGATTTCGCCGCCCCGGCGTCGCGTGAATCATTCTGATTTCTGGTTGAATCCCGTTGCCGAACCGGTCATATTGAGTCCAGGCGGCTGCGCGGTGCGTGTGTTCGCCCCCACTCATTCACCACCCTCGTCCGGGAGAACTCGCCATGCGTCTGTTTGCACTTCGTCTCGTTTGTTTGTCATTACTAGGATCAATCGCCTGCGTCGGCGGCGCGGCGTCGGCAGAAGACGCCAAGCTGATCCACAATGTCTTCTTCACACTCAACGACGGCACGCCGGAGAACCGCGCCAAGTTGATCGCCGCCTGCCACACACTGGAGCCGATCCCGGGCATCGACTACTTCGCCGTCGGCGCGCTGGCCGAGGACCTGGAAAGCCCGGTCAACGTCCTCGACTTCGACGTCAGCCTGACGATTGTCTTCGAGAACAAGAAGGCGCACGACGTGTATCAAACGCACGAAGTCCACGTAAAATTCGTAGACGAGAACCGCCCCAGCTTCAAAAAAGTGCAGGTTTACGATACTTATTTGAAGTGAACTGTTTGGCAGAACGACGCGATGGGTAATCGCCCCGCCCTGGGTCGTGGTTGACGGCTGCAATTCGGTAGCGGCGTCGTCATCGTCGGGCAAGTCTGCAAACAAGAACGCGCTGCACGTGCTCGCGGCGGACGCGGTCGCGTTTACCGCCCAGCGGTTTGCGCCGTTCGGGCGGCACGTCGAACACCCCGGCCGCCCGCATCTAGTCACGTGTGGACGTGGGTTGGCCGATGCCGGCCATATTGTACAGCACCCATGCCAGGGGGTAGAGTATGACCTTCGAGTACTTTGCGGAGGTTGAGCCTTGCGGAAGCCCGCCGGTCGCCCATCCCTACAGCCCTCTCAAGTCTATTTGAACCGCCGATGATGGTCTACATTTCTCCTCTGGTTCCCATCCTGGCCGTCTTTGTTGGGGCCGGCTTTCTTTATGTTGATTGACTAGCGCCCTAATAGGGAGACTAACTTGCCGGTCGAAGCGAAACCTCTTTTCCGTCCCGATGTGTTGCGCCCGCACCTGGCGGCTTTTGAGTTGCCGGCGCACGTCGCCGAGTATCGCCCAACGCTCGATCGATGGAGCGAGTTGCTTACCAGCAGCCGTGCCAACAACTTGAAAGAGCAGGAACTGCTGCCCGATTTTCTCACCGACTTTTTCGTTGGCCTGCTCGCCTATCGCCGCCCGGCGGACGGTGGCGATGGCTATACGTTCAGCCGCGAAAAGCATGTTCAGGTCGACGGCAAGTTCGCCGACGCGGTGATCGGCGAGTTCAACGGCGCGGACAAGTATGTTATCGCTCTCGAAGGCAAAGGTCCCAAAGACCCACTGGAACGTGCCTATGCCGGCCGAAAAATGTCCGCAGTCGATCAGGGCTATCGCTACGCGATCAATCTGCCCTGCGACTGGATCATCGTCACTTCGATGCGGCAAACGCGGCTCTACTTCAAGGGCGCCGACCAGCAGACCTACGAGCGGTTCGACACGGAATTGCTGGCCGCCAGCGAAGCGCACCTCAACCGGTTCGTGTTTATGCTCGGCGCCGATCGCGTGGTGCCGCCCGCCGGAAAATGCCATCTGTACGACTTGCTCGCAGAATCGGAGCAAGTCGGCCGCAAGTTGACCAACGAGTTTTACAAGAACTACGCGGAGATTCGCCAGCAGGCGTTCAAACAGCTTTGCCATGATAATGCAGAGATTCCGCGGCCGGAGGTGCTGGCCACGACACAAAAACTGCTCGACCGCGTCCTATTTTGCGCATTCGCCGAGGATCGCGGATTGCTGCCGACCGAGTCACTCAAGCAGGCCCACGAACATCGCGACCCGTACCATCCCCGGCCGGTTTGGGACAATTTTCGCGAGCTGTTCGACGCCGTCAACCAAGGCAACGCAGCGCTGGGCATCCACGCCTACAACGGCGGCCTGTTCGCCGACGATTCGCTGCTCAATCGACTGACTGTATCGGATGATGTTTGTCGTCATTTTTATGAGTTGGGCGAATTCGATTACCGGCCGCCGCACCTCGCCGGCGAGGGAAGCGGCGAGTTGATCGACGTCGACATCCTCGGCCACATCTTTGAGCAGTCGATCACCGACCTGGAGCGGATTCGCAACGAACTGGAAGGGATCGTCGAACCAAAGTCGCGCCGCAAGCGCGAGGGCGCCTTCTACACGCCTCCATTCATCACGCGGTACATTGTGGAGCAAGCGCTAGGCGGGGTATTGCGTGACCGATTCGAGACGCTGCGATCCAGCCAGCAAGAGTCGAAGAGGGGCAAGGCAGCTGCGGCGCTGGAGGACCCAAACGTCTACGAACTGGGCAAGTTGACGAAACCCGCCCGCGCGGCGCTGGTCACATTCTGGGAATTGTGGCAGGAGGAGTTGGCCACGATCCGTCTGCTCGATCCGGCTTGCGGCAGCGGCGCATTCTTGATCGAAGCGTTTGATCAACTTCATGCCGCCAATCAAGCGTCGAACGATCGGCTGAAGGAACTGCGCGGACATCCGACTCTCTTCGACCCCGATAAGCGGATACTGGAGCAGAATCTTTACGGCGTCGATCTAAATGACGAGGCGATCGAAATCTGCCGGCTCAGTCTGTGGATCAAGACCGCGCAGCGCGGCAAGCCGCTCACGAGTCTCGACCATACGATCCGCGCAGGCAACAGCATCGTGGCCGACGCAACCGCGCATCCCCGGGCGTTCGACTGGCAGGAGGCATTTCCCGAGGTGTTCGGCGCCGGCGGGTTTGACGTGGTGGTCGGAAATCCTCCCTATGTGCGGCAGGAACTGCTCAGTTCCATCAAGCCATATCTTCAATCCCAGTACGCCGCCTACCATGGCATGGCCGACTTGTACGTCTATTTCTACGAGTTGGGCCTGCGGATGCTCAAGCCGGGCGGCCTGCTGTCTTATATCGTCACGAACAAATGGATGAAGTCCGGCTACGGCGAACCGCTCCGCCGCTACTTTAGCGAACAAGCCTGGATCGAGTCGGTTGTCGACTTCGGCCACGCCAAGCAGATTTTCGAGGACGCCGACGTCTTTCCGTCAATCATCGTCGCCCGCCGGCCCACCGAAGCGCCCAAGCCGAAAAACGCCAGACTTTGCACGATCCCCCGGGAGCAACTGCGGATTGACGACTTGAGTAGGCAGATTGAAGCGGACGGTTCAGATTTGCCGCTCAGCCAACTAGGAACTGACGCGTGGCAGTTAGAGCCTTACGGTGTTACGAGTTTGATGGCCAAAGTGAGGTCCACTCATGCATCACTCGCCGAGTTCAGCCGTGTGAAACCATACCGCGGGATACTTACTGGATTGAACGATGCATTTCTAATTGACACCGAAACGCGAGATCGACTGATAGAGGCTGATCCTGGTTGCGAGCGAATTATCCGCCCATATCGGCGAGGTCAGGACATCGGACGCTGGTCATCCGAGTGGGCCGGACTTTGGATGATAGCCATTCCCTCTAGCAATGATCGCAACTGGGAATGGGGAAATGCAGACGAAGTACAAGCGGAAAGGATTTTTAAGTCGGCTTTTCCCAGCATCCATGACTGGTTTAAGCCACTGGAAGCAAGGCTTCGCAAGCGGCAGGACAAGGGGCGCTTTTGGTGGGAACTTAGGTCGTGTGGCTACTGGTCCGACTTTGAGCTTCCCAAAATTGTGTACCAAGAAATCCAGTTTCATCCTCGATACGCATTCGACTCAGATGGCCACTTCGGCAATAACAAGACTTTCTTCTTGCCCACGAATGACCTTTACTTGCTCGCTGTATTGAATTCACCTCTAATCTGGTGGTTTAACTGGCGCACACTTCCTCACATGAAGGATGAGGCGCTCTCACCGGTCGCATTTCTAATGGAAACGGTGCCAATAGCGGCCCCATCTGAAAAGACACGAGCGACGATTGAGTCTGACGTCACTCGCGTTGTAGAAATTGTCGTCAAGAACGGCCTTACTCGCAACATGATCGGTGATTGGATTCGGACGGAGTACGAAGTTGAGAAGGTATCTAGGAAACTGCTATCTCTTTTCGATCTAGACAGCAATGAATTCGTGGACAACGTCCGCAAGGCACGAGGCAAAAAGAATCCAATAAGCGCCGCGGGCCTCAAGAATCTTCGCGACGAATACGCGCGCACCATCGAGCCAGCCCGCGGGCTGGCGGCGGAAATGCTGACACTTGAACACCGACTCAGCGACCTGGTCAACGAAGCCTACGGCCTTAAGCCGGAAGAAGTTGACCTGATGTGGAAAACGGCCCCGCCACGGATGCCGATCGGAGCCAGTCGAGACAATGCGGTCGGTGCCTGATGCCGTCGATCAACCGCGATAATGGGAGCACCGTTTTGAATCGATCCAAAGCAACACTAAAAGCATGGCGTACTCGCCGGAAAAACGAAGCAGCCCAGCGGCGCAAGGTGACCGCCCGCAAGCAGAATCAATACGTGGGCAAGGCATTCAGCACGTTGCAGCCCTGGGCCACCGCCATTGCGTTTGCCGGGAAGGACGTTGAGAATCGACCGCTGCGGACCCATTACCGCGGCCCGGTCGCGATTCATGGCTTGGTGTCGCTTGCGGCGTCTCGCTCCTCGATACCGCTTTCCCGACGCTCGCCTGCGCCTGCGGCTACGGGTTAAACGAGACCGTCCCATCCGTTATTTTTCTGTCCCCGATCTTTCTGTCTAAAGATCAAAGACAGAAACATGAGGGACGGAAATATGGCCTGATTTCGCTCCGACCGCGCCCTAAACCATAGTCTAGCAGCGATTCGCACTCTACGTGAATATGTCCTCTGACCGGCCATGAAAAAGCGCCGGCGGCCAGTTTGGGAGCTATGCTTCAGTTCATGATGGGAACTTTGGGTGCCGGACCCTCCGTGAGGCCCTTGGTTTGTTGCCAGGGCGTTGGTTTCACGGAATGGTGCGCACCGGTGGACACTCGGTATCTTTTTTGAGGAGATTGTTATGAAATTGGGTATTGCGACGGCCTTGGCGCTCGGTCTGATGTGGGGCGCGGCGGCAGTGCAGGCCGAGGAAACATTGGACGGTACGTGGACGCTCATTGCAGGGGAAGTCGACGGCAAGGCGCTCACCGAGGAACAGCTCCAAGATGCGAAGTTGGTCATCAACGGCGATCATTATACTGTGACGCTTGAGGGCCTGGGGACCATTACCGGCATGCAGATCCTTGACCCGACGCAAAACCCCAAGACGATCAACATCACCGACGCCAGCGGGCCTCGCAAGGGGCAAACCTACCTCGGCATCTACGACCTTGTGGGTGACGAATACCGCGTCGCCTTTGCCATGCCCGGCAATGCTCGGCCGGCCGATTTCTCGCTCACAACCGACGGCGGTAATTGGATTCACATTTGGAAGCGGGCTACGGAGTAGACCCGGCGCCGGACGCTGGCAGCGTCCGCCACGAAGGACTTTGCACCACATGCGCGAGCGGCGGCCGGCCTGACTTCAGGCCGGTCTGCCGTGCAGCGCCTCGCATCCCATGCCCATGCTTCGTAAACTGCGCGTGGTCATGGCACCCGGCAGCCGGCGTTTGAGGTGTAACGAAGCACTAGCCCCGCAGGGCGGTTCCTTTACAATTAGGGAATGCCGTTCTCCCCCGCCACCTGCCTCTACCGCGGTTCTCGCCACGATGTCGCTGCTCGATCGTCTTCAGTCGCTGTTCTCCGATGGCAAGGTCCATATCGCCAAGCGGTTCGAACGCAAACGCGAGGCGGTCAGCGGCACCATGAGCAAGTTCTACATGGCCCGCGATCGCAAGACGGATCGGATCGTGGGGCTGAAGGTGCTCGACCGCGACAAGACGATTGCCTTCGAGGCCCGCTTCAAGGGGATCGCCAAGCCGACCGAGGGCCAGATCGCCATGCAGCTCGACCATCCGCGGCTGGTCAAGACGTTTGAGCACGGCCTGACCAGCGAAGACCAGCAGTACCTGGTGATGGAATTCCTAGAGGGCGAGGGGCTGAACTCGCTGATTCACACCCGCAGCGCCAAGCTCTCCGGCCAGCGGCTGACCCTGGCGCGGCAGGCGGCCGAGGCGG
>JBGTJT010000589.1:0-7640 GCA_041744995.1 Pirellulales bacterium
CCAGTTGCTCGCATTGTTGTTGTTGCGGAGCGTGCCGGCCTGGATAAGGAACTGGCCGGTCGTGGTCAGGGTCGTGTTGTTAAACGATGCTCGCCCGGTGCCGGTCTTGATCCAAGTGCCAGCGCCGGAAAGCGTCCTGCCGTTGTTCAAGATCCAACTGTCGCCGCTGGTGGCGTTGATTTCGACGGTCGCCTGGTTGGCAATCGAGGTGTTGAGTGCCGTGGTGTTGCTGAAAACAAGTATTCCTGCGTTGACCGTCGTGGCGCCGGTGTAGGTGATATTGGCACCGCTGAGGGCTTGCGTGCCGGCGCCGTTTTTGGTCACAGTTCCGCTGCCGCTGAGGACGGCGCTGCGCGTGAGGCTGCCGACGGTCTCAAACATAAGAGCGCCGTTGTTGACGATCGCGCTGCTGTTGATGGTGCCGTCCGTCACGCCGTTGCCGAGCTGCAATGTGCCGGATTGAATGCGGGTTGCGCCGTTGTAAGCGTGCGTGCCTACAAGCGTCACCTTTCCGCCTCCTAAGACATTGAGCGCGGTCGTGCTGCTGATGCCGTTGGCGTCGGAACTGGCGATTGTGTAGTCAACACTGTTGTTCTGGAAATACAAGTTACCCGTCGAAACGCCGCCGGCCGCCACCGTGACGGCTGACTGTGTGACGCCGACCGTAGCGCCAGTGTTCCAATAGTGGTCGGCAAAGGTGACGCCGTTGAGCGGGGCCTTGGCCGTGGCGAACGTGGTCGTGTTCAATGCCGCGCTGTACAGGTTGTTGGCAAAATTAGCGGTCGTCGCCGCATCCCATGTGGCGCCGTTAGTGCCTGTCCAGTAACCGATGTTGGTCACGTCGCGGACCTGAATGGCGTTCATTTGCGGGAGCACATTGCCCACGAGCGTGAATGAGGGCGCCGTACCGTCGGCAGTGACAATTCCGATAGTGTACTGGCCGACGCCGCCGCCAACATTGCCCACATTGAAGTCCAACGGTTGCGCGTTGGCGCCCGTGATCGTCTCGGTCCGAGTTATCGTGCCACCGCTCCGCGGGTCTCCCACCCAAACTTGCACCGCATACTGGTGACCGCTCGTGAGGCCGTTGATGGTTGTGGTTGCGGTGACGCCGCCGGGGCTGTTGTAGACCGCGCCGACCAGTATGCCCTTGTAGTTCGCCGACAGGGCGTTGAACGGATTGCTGCCACTTGTAAATGCGGTGCCGTTAACTGCGCCAAGGTTGCTTAAATTAAGGTCTCCAACTGCGCCTGTTCCACCAGTCTGTCTCGTAAAGGTGACTCCGTTCACCGTCGTGCTGGCACTCGCACTCGACCACTTATAAGCGAACTGCGGAGCGCCGACGTTCAATACATTCGCATCGCCCGAGATGTTGGCCGAAGTATTAAAGACAATGACCGCCGACTGCGCCGAGCCTGGCAACAATAGCAGCCCCATCACGAAAGCGTGTCGAAAATGACACGCGAGGCGCTCATGCAGCGAATACTTGCGACCAGAGGTTGTCAAGTTGGAGTTGTTCATGTTTTCATTCACCCAATCGTCATGATCCACAATTTTAAGCGCCCACAAATCAATCATGGCGAGCCTGCTTCCCGCACCGCCAGGCGAGCAATACACCGCTCTCGGCCGCGCAGACTCTCCCCCTTCACCCATCTTAATTTTGGGCCAGACCGAAAAGATATACCTAGGTTGGGCCAGCCCGAGTAGAGATAGTCAGTTTGGGCCCGTCCCAAAGGGTACCCATAACCGGTCCTAGTCGCCAGCAAGGCGCGCCCTCTGCGGCAACGTTTCTGAGCGAAATCGCTCGGCCGTTGCTGTCGTTTTGGTTGAAACGGCACCGCCTACTCGTGCTTCCGCCGTCGCCAGGCGAACAGCGCCACGGGGACAGGCCCGGCAGGCCCGAGGCAAAAGCTGTTGGTTCCGGCACCACTGTGATGGCGACCAAGGCCGTTCCGGACCTGTTGGCAGTTTGAGCAGAACCGCGCCGCGTTCGCATCGAGATACCCCCGCAATCTGTGCAGTACAGGCGGCGGATGCCATCGACGGCGAAAAGAAAAACACCCTCGGCCGTCCGGCCGCGTGGGAATCGTCCTGCGGCGGATTCTTCGCTGGGGTGACCCGCCGGGCGGAAGCGGCCGTACAATTGATGTAACCGGTTGCGTCGCGCGACTTAACCGGCCTGACGCGACGGTTATTGCCTGGGGAAAGGCTCCTCCATTGCTGCCCCCGCGCCGCTACGTGTTACAATAAACTACTTGCCACAGAGCACTTGGCAACATCAGCCGCCTGCCGGCGCTAGCCGGCAACGGGCAGCCGTTGGCCGCCGCTAGGCGACCTGACGCCGCGTAAATGCGGTGCAATTCGACTTTCCCGAAATGGGGACGCCTGTCACCCACGGGGACGAAGTCCGCGCAACATCCATTTTTTGTGATCCGACCCATCACGACGCAAACCGATTCGATGCCGATTCTAGGTTCCCAACCCGATCTGTTTCCCGAGGATCTGCTCGACCGGTCCGAGACGGAGTCGGGCTATGCCTGGTCGGTGGCGCATACTTTGCCCCGGCGCGAGAAGGATCTGATGCGACGCCTGCATCAGGGGGGAATCGGCTTTTATGGGCCGACCGTGGCGCGCCGGTTTCGCTCGCCCAACGGCCGCAAACGGGTTTCGTTTGTGCCGCTGTTTGCCGGCTACGTGTTTACCTATACCTCTGAGGAACAGCGGCTGGCGCTGTATGAAACCAACGCCGTCTGCCAGATCCTGCCGGTCGGAGATGGGCCGCAGTTGGTGTCGGACCTGCGTCAGATTCGCCGGCTGATCGCCACCGACGCCCCGCTGACGCCGGAGGCACGGCTGGAAAAGGGAAATCGGGTGCGGATTCGCTCCGGGCCGATGCAGGGGCTGGAAGGGATCGTGGTGCAGCGCCGCGGCCAGAGTCGGCTGCTGGTGGCGGTTGAGTTTCTCAAGGTGGGGGCCTCCGTGCAACTGGACGATTGCGAACTTGAGCGGATCGGCACTTAGTTAACCTTCCTGTGAAAGTTGCTGGCAGCCGGATTAGGGGCCGATTTCGGGGCGGCAGGGCGGCAACCCGGAAATTCCCCAAAGGAATGATTGAATTCACGCCGGTCAATGATTACCCTAGAACTATCACCCCAAAATCAAATTCAGCCTCGCCCAGCGAGCATGCATCTTGTCACGCGGTCTTTCAGCCAGTCCAGATTTCCTTTTCTCGGGCACGAAGCTCTTAGCGCCGCCTGTGTTCCTTATTGGAAGAGGGACAAGCCAGGCCGTTCGTCCAGTGGTTTTCGTTTTGTTGCGCACTCAGGGGACGCCGTGGTTGCGGTTTGGCGGTCCCGAGTGAAAATGGCGAGTCCTCGTGGCGTCGCGGGCCTCTGGCCGGCCGCCGCTGCTCGCCCCGGCGAGACGTCCTCCACCCCGACGAACATCGACACCTAAGGAGTACACTTTATGTCGACTGTTTTTCCCCAGGAAAAACTGCTCAGCGCCGTGGATGCCGACGTCCCCGCCGCCGCCTTTGAAACGCACTTGCCTTCGCCGACCAATTTGTTGAATCGGTCGGTGGGGCTCAATCAACTGATCGCATTTTTTCTGCTGATTCCCGTCTTGCCGATCATCGGACTGTTGATGTTGATCACCAAGCTCTCCTCCAAGGGGCCGGGCATTTATTCCCAGCAGCGGGTCGGCCATCGCGGCAGCATCTTCACGGTTTACAAAATTCGCACCATGCGGGCCGACGCCGAAGCCAAAACGGGGCCGGTCTGGTGTACCAAGCGAGACCCGCGCGTGACGCGGGTGGGCGCCATCTTTCGCAAGCTGCATCTCGATGAGTTCCCCCAACTGTTCAACGTGGTGCAAGGCGACATGGTGTTCGTCGGCCCGCGGCCCGAACGGCCCGAGTTTACGGAATATCTAATCCGCGAGATCCCGGCCTACGTCGATCGGCTGGCGGCCCGGCCCGGCATCACCGGCTTGGCGCAGATCCTGCTGCCGCCGGACTCCGACGTCGACGGGGTCCGCCGCAAGCTGGCGGTCGACCTGCATTACATCGAGCACGCCGCCTGGCTGTTGGATTTGCGGATCGTGCTCTGCACGTCGCTGCGGTTGCTGGGATTGAGCGGCACCACCGCGGCCGGGTTCATGGGCCTGCGGTTCAGCAAGGAAATGCTGCGGGGCATCGCTCCGCAGGCCGCCGGCGGCCGCCCCCAACCGGCGGGCGAGCAGGAAACCGTCACCGCGGCCAACGGCAAGACGGTCATTATCGAGGGCCAACACCCGACGAAGAAAGCCGCCTCCGCCCCGCGCGCCAAGACTCTCCCCAGCGGCAGGCCCCTGCCGTTGTCCGCGACCCACGCGAACGATTTCGTCTAGTTGCATTTGTCAGTCCCACGGTTGCCAACCTCCATCGTCAACGCGTTCTCCATCGACGTGGAAGATTACTTCCAGGTTTCGGCCTTCGAGTCGGACGTGTCCCGCGACACGTGGTCGCGCTACGAGCCGCGGGTCGAGCGGAACACGCGGCGACTGCTGGGCCTGCTGGCGGAACAGCGTGTGCAGGCCACGTTCTTCGTGCTGGGCTGGACCGCCGAACAGTTTCCCGGGCTGGTCCGCGAGATTGTCGCCGCCGGCCATGAATTGGGTTCCCACGGTTACTGGCACCGCTTGATTTATCAGCAAACGCCCGCCGAATTTCGCCACGACATTGTCAAAGCCCGCGAGGTGCTGGAGAGAATCGGCCAAGTCCAAGTCGACGTCTACCGCGCGCCGAGCTTCTCGATCACGAAAAACTCGCTATGGGCGTTGGACGAGTTGGCCGCGGCCGGCTACCGGCTCGACTCGAGCATTTTTCCGGTGCATCACGACCGCTACGGCCTGCCCGACGCCCCGACCGAGCCGCACGTGATTCGCACCGCTAGCGGAGAGATCGAAGAGTTCCCGATGGCGGTCAAGCGGTTTGGCCGCTTGAACTGGCCGCTGTCGGGCGGAGGCTATTTCCGGCTACTGCCCCTGGCCGTTTCGGTGCGCTACTTGCGACAGATTAACCAACGGCGGCAGATGCCGTTTGTGTTTTACATTCACCCTTGGGAAATCGATCCGGAGCAGCCCCGCGTGGCCGCCCGCAGCCGTGCGGCCCGGTTTCGGCATTACGTGAACCTGTCGAGTACGGAGCGGAAGTTGCGGCGGCTGTTGGCGGAGTTTCAGTTCACGACGGTCAGCGATGCCTGGCGATCGCATCGCGCCGCCCAGCCCGAGGGCGCCCACAGCTTCAATCCACACAGCGTATACCAACACAGCGCCGAAACGGCGGAAACCAAGCATCTCACTTCAGCCGGATCCAACAGCGTTCGCTAAATGAAGAGCCTGATATTCACCTACCTGCTGACCTACGGCGGATCGCTGGTGGCGGTCTTCAATCCGTACATCGGGTTGTTGATCTACGTGCTGTTCGCGATCGTGCAGCCGCCAGTGATCTGGTGGTACGCAGTGCCGGTGGGCAACTACGCGCGGATCATCGCCGTGGCCTTGCTGGTCGGTTGGGTGCTCCAGAATACCGGCAGTTGGAGTTTCGGCAAAGCCAAGACGAGCGTCTGGCTGCTGGTCGGCTTTCTGTTTTGGATGGCGCTGTCGACGCTGTTCGCGGCAAGTCCCGACCGGGCCTCCTACTTCCTGGAAATCCAAGCCAAGATCGTGCTCCCGTTCATCGTCGGCATGACGCTGATCGATACCCCGGCCAAGCTCAAGCAGTTGGCGTGGGTGATTGCGGCGTCGACGGGTTACCTGGGGTACGAACTCAATCTGCAGTACCTGGACAGCCCCAATCGGCTTTATTTTCAGGGCTTTGGCTCGCTCGACAACAACGGCGTGGCGGTCACCATGGTGACCGGGGCGGCGATCGCATTTTTTCTCGGTTCCGAGGACGACTCGATCTGGCGGCGGTGGTTCGCCTTCATCCTGGCCGGCTTGCAGGTCCACGTGATCCTGTTTTCCCAGTCCCGCGGCGGCATGTTGGCGCTGGTGATTATGGCTGTTGTCTGTGCGCTGTTGCTGTTGATTCGCCCCAAGGTGACCCGCAGTCTAACGTACATGGGCATGGCGCTGGTGATCGGTCTAGCGCTGGCCGGTCCGAGCGTCTGGGAGCGTTTCAATTCCATCTTTGTCGAACCGGAAGAGCGCGACGCGTCGGCCGTCAGCCGACTGGAACTGTGGACCGCCTGCTACCAGTTGATGCTGGAGGAGCCGCTGTTCGGAATTGGTCCGAACCACTTTCCCACTTACGCCTCGCGGTTCGGCTTTACCGAAGGGAAAGCCTCCCATACGACCTGGCTGAACGCCGGCGCTGAGAACGGCTTTCCGGGATTCGTGCTGTTACTGGGATTCTTTGTGTACACCTCCTGGAAATGCTTCGTGCTGCTGTGGAAATGTCGCACCGACGCCCGCTACCGCGACAGCATGGATCCGTTCTGCCAATCGGCGTGTACCATGACCGTGGCCTCGCTGGCCGGCTACATGGTGGCCGCCCAGTTCGTTTCGCTGCAGTTGGTCGAGTTGCCCTATTACGTGGCCATGCTGGGCGCCGGGGCGCTCAAACTCTCCTCGCTGCCCGGCCCCACACGGCAATCACAACCAGTGCGGCTTGAGAGGCCGACTGGAAACTACCGATAAGAGAACGGCTTTTTCGGAAAACTCGGCGCTGCCATGAACTCCGAACTAAAACCATCGACGCCCACGAATCGCCCCGCGCCGCTGGCCAGCGAGGCCGAGATTCAAGCCGCCTATCAAGGCCGGCAGGCGGCGGGCGGTTACGTGCAGCGCCGCTTCACCAGCGAGTTGATGTTGTTGCTACATGATCGGCAGGTGGTCGCCATAAACCGTGCGATCCGTCGGCACGCCCCGGCGCGGACGCTGGAGATTGCGCCCGGCCCCGGCCGAGTGACCCGCGACGTGCGCCCGGCCGGCGAGTTGGTCTGCTTGGAGTTCAACGAAGGGATGATTGCCGAGGGACAGGCGGCCTGCCAAAACGGCGCCGTCTGGCACCAGGGCAACGCGTTCGAGTTGCCGTTTGCCAACGAATTCGAGCTGATTTACTCCTATCGCTTTGTCCGGCATTTTCATCGGGAGGATCGCGACCGACTGTACACAGGCGTCCGCGAAGCGTTGCGCCCTGGGGGCCGGTTTGTGATGGACGCCGTCAACCAGCGAGTCTCCGAGCGCTTGCGACAGGCGAAGCCCGACAACTATCCGATCTACGACAAGCTTTACAGCGGCCAAGACGAGTTGCGAACCGAGCTGGCCGAGGCGGGGTTTGAGGCGCTAGAATTCGAGCCAGTGCTGCGGTGGTACCGCCTTCAGTATCAGGCCCAGGTGTTACTGGGGCCTCGCAGCCAACGAGCGTGTCGACTGGCGATTCGCACGCTGGAGCGGTTGCGGCGCGGTCCCGCCTTGGAGTGGATTGTCACGTGTCGCCGCGGCTAATAAGTTCCCGTTGCGCAAGTTGTCATTCAGGTACACACCTATAGAACGGGTTGCATGCCGCCTCGCGTCGCCTATTGGTTGAGTTCTTTCGAGCCGGAGATGGAGGCGATCGCCGGCGAGGTGGCCTGCTTGCGGCGCGCCTATCCCGG
>JBGTJT010000590.1:0-2757 GCA_041744995.1 Pirellulales bacterium
CCGGGGCGGACGACGAGCAGGTCAACGACGCCCCGCGGCCCGATGCAACTGAACCGGTCCGGCCGCGGATCGACGCTTCTCAGTTTCCCGTCCTTGCCTCGCGGGAAAAGAACGACGAGCATCACTGGAACGATTGGGCGATCACCGCCGCCGCACAGGCCACCCTGGAGCGATCCGAGGAGTGGTATCGCACCGACGACGCGAATCATCGTCATGGGGCGATCCTTTCGGTGACCGGCGGGCCGCTGACGCTGACCAAGCAGTTGAACGAGAGCGAGGAGACTCGCTATCTGCAAATTCAGGTCCGTCCCGAAACGGCTTTGCGGACGCCGGGCAAGCTGGTCTTCCGCCTCAACGACGAGATCCGCGGAGAATTCCCCATCGGCAAGGGAACCACGCCCTGGCCGGCCTATGTGGAATTGCACGATGCGGCCGACCGCGCCGCGGTGGCGATGATCGAGTTCGTACCCGCCCGGCCTGACCAGCGGATCACCTGGGTGCGCATCGAGCCGATGGCCAGCCAGGGGATCGCCCCCTTGCCGGAGTGCTTACTGGCCAGGAAGTTGGCCGCTGAGTCGAACGAGTCGGCACGACAAAACGCGGTTCGCGAGACCAGGCAACGAAGTGACGCCTACACCGAGTTCGTATTGCTCGATGTGGCGACCGGAGACGAGCCAAGCGCCGCGGCTAGAGCCGAGGCGATGCTGGTGTTGATCGATCGCAACGATCCCGCCATACGCAAGGAGCTGGCCGATTATCTCCACGGCGTGAACGACGCGGCAATTCTCATCGAGGCGTTCAAGCGACTGGCGCAGCGACCCTTTCCGGAATTTCTGCCGCCGCTTGCCAAGTCAATCCGGCAGCATGAGAACGCCGCGGTGCGACGGCATGCGGTATTGGCCGCCAGAGGCATGGAGGCCGAGTCGACCACGCCGCTACTGATGACCGCCGCCACCACCGACGTCGATCCGCAGGTGCAGGTCGAGGCGATGACGATTTTGGTTTCACGCAACGATCAGGCCGTCCGGCATGACCTGGCGAATTACCTGCAAAAGACCAACAACCCGGACACGCTTCGCATGGCCTTGGGACGCATCTTCAATCATCCTTTTGAAGAATTTTTGCCGTTGCTGATCACCGTGCTCCATCGACAGGAGGCAGTTGAAATACGGCAACAGGCGGTGCAGGGCATACGGCGTTTTAATTCCACCGAGGCGACGCAAGCGCTGCTCGACGCCTGGAAGAAGAACGATCCTGGATTGCGCCCGTTACTGGTGGAATGCCTCTGCCGCCGTGAACATCCGGCGGTCGAACGGTTGATGATCGACGTGCTTTCGGGCGACGACGCAGTCCAACTGAAGGTTCACGCCGCGCAGCATTTCAACGCGCGGCCGAGCGAAGCAGCGATCCCCGTGCTGCGGAAAACGGTCGAGAGCGAGAACCAGCACTTGAAAAACGTCGCCACCGCCGCGCTGAAGAAGGCGGAAACGGTGATGGTGCATCAGAAATAAGCCGCATCGTAGCCCAGGGCGACGGCAACATCAGCCGCAGGGCGTTAGCCCTCGGTTGGCGGTGGATTGCGTGAAGCGTTGCCCAATACCGTCCGCGCCACAATCCGGACGCTAGCGCGTACCGGCTGATGTTTGATGCCGATGTTTTCACAGCCTGTGATGCTTGCTCTCATTACTTATCCAATACCACCACCTCGGACGACGCATGGTTGCTGCGGTGTCCACCGTTGCCGACTCGAAAGCCGTATACGAGAAACGCGGTGGCATTCTGGGGCAGCGGCTTTTGCGAGACCAGCTCGCCGTCGGCCAGGTTGCATTGGATGAAATGCCATTTGCGATCCTTCCACAACCCGCCGTCGGTGGTGAAGTAGAGCCAGGCTTCGGTGATCTCGCCCTCGTACGGCGTATGCACCAGGCCGCCGTCGGCGTCGACTTCCGGCCGTTGCAGTTTTGGCAGCGGCGGGCCGTCCTTGACGATGCTGTCGGCGAAGTCCCAGATTTCGCCCGCGTCGTCCCAGCCGGAACCGTGGGCGTGGATCATCCACGGCCGCAGGCACAAGCGGCTTGCGCCGCCGGCGGCCGCCGCCGACTTGGAGAAAATGTCGATCTGAAACACCGGATCGGCCACGCTGGTGACGAACATCATTGGCATCTTGGCATACGGTAGGTGGGCCGACGGATCCCACTTCGTGCGGTAATCCTCAAACTGCTGCTCGGTCATGTTGGTCGGCGGAAACCACTGCGCCAGGCCGGGATTGTCACTCTCGTGAATGAACCCCGCGCCGTACACCGGCACGACAAAGGCGAACCGCGGATCGACGCCCGCGGCGGTGCTGACGACGGTGCCGCCCCAGGAGATACCGGTCAACCCGATCTTGTCGGCATTCACTTCGTCAAAGGATCGAAGCAGCGAGTTCGCCCGCACGACGTCGGCCACCGCGTGATAGAACCATTGTTCCGTATCGGGCAGATCGCGATCGCCAAAGTAATCGATCCGCGCCGGGCCGGCGTTCTCATGCGGGCGGTTAACCGGCAGATTGCCGGGCACGCCGTGCGAGTTGCCGCCGGGAAGGTGCCCTTCCAGATCCATGGCCAGCGCCGCGTAGCCCCGTTGATTCCACTTGCGTACCCATTCAGGATAAGCCGTGCCGCCCCCGCCATGGGCGCAGACAACCGCCGGCCAGCCTCCCTCGGGAGGCTCGCCCTGCGGCGTGCCGTAGTAGGCGTAGACCCAGGTCGGCTTGCC
>JBGTJT010000591.1:0-14459 GCA_041744995.1 Pirellulales bacterium
CGCAGGCGGCGCGGCTGGCGTGGGGCGACCGCGCTATCGCGGTGACTGGCGAAAGTGCGGCGGTGGCCGAGGGAGAGATCGACACCGCACGTCGAGTCGCGCAGCAAATCGGCATACGTCACGAGGTGATCGCCACCGCCGAGTTTGCCAACGCCCGCTATACGGCCAATCCGACCAACCGCTGCTATTTCTGCAAGGACGAATTGTACACACGCTTGAGCGAATTGCTTGCCCGGTTCGGCGTGGGGGTGATGGCCAATGGCGCCAACGCCGACGACTATGGCGACCATCGCCCCGGCATGATCGCCGCGGCGGAACACCAAGTTCGCAGTCCGCTGGCGGAGTGCGGTTTCACCAAGGCGGACGTCCGCGACTTGGCCCGCCACTGGAAGCTACCGGTGTGGGATAAACCGGCCACTCCCTGTCTGGCGAGCCGCGTGGCGTATGGCGAAGAAGTCACCCCTCACCGTCTGCGGATGATCGACCTTGCCGAACAGTACCTCCGCGGCGAGGGGTTCCCAGTCTGCCGCGTGCGATACCATCGCGAGGATCTCGCCCGAGTGGAGGTTCCGCTTGAAGCGTTACCACGACTGATGAAGGAGGCGTCGCTCGCGCAACTCGATGCCCATTTCAAGTCGCTCGGGTTTCGCTTCGTCACGATCGATCCGGCCGGCTTCCGCTCAGGCAGCCAGAACGAAGCGATTCCGACGGAGTTGTTGCAGATCAGCCGACCAGCGCCGTAGCTTCGATTATTCAAGGCATCACCGCCAACCTGGCGCACATGCCCGTTGAGGCTGGAAGCCGCAATCACGCTGTCCGCGGCTGGAAGCCGCGGCCACGTTTAGCCGCGGCTGGCCGCTTGGAGCCAGGTTTCGACAATTGTCTTCAAGGGCGCGCCGTAGCTCTTCTCAACGGCCGCTTCGAACTCGGTCCCTTGCCGCAGTTCGCCCATCAGGCTGCGATAGCGGGCGGCGTTCTTCATCATGTTTTGCACTAAGTCGTAACTGAGCAGCGCTTGCTCCTCCGCCGGGAGTTGCTGCTTGAGAAACTCGTCTGCCGAACGAACACGGCGCGCCGCCAGTGACGTTTGGTCCTTCCATGCCGCGATGCGGGGATCCCCCGGATCGAGCCGCGCGGCAATCACTCGAGCTGTGCCGGTTGCAAACCAGCCAGGGGCGGCGGTCGCGCTGGCCAGCGTCACGCCGGCAATCTGCTCGGCCAGCAGCGATTGCAGCGACACCTCGCGGGCGTCCTCCGGAGGGACCAGCGCCGCGTAGGCATCGACAATGGTATACCGCCAGTGCCCGTCGACTTCCCGCGGCAGTCGCCGCTTCTCGACCATCATGGCGAACTCGGTGTAATCGAATCGCTGACGGAAGGCGTATAAGGTGATGCGGCCCTTGACCAGCGGCTTGCCGGGCGGCAGATTGAGCAGGGACTCGATCTTTTCCGCTTGCTGCTCGGCAATGGTTTGCAGGCTCTGCAACTGTTCCCGTGAAACATTACCCATCAGCAGGAAGTTGGCAGACTCCAGTTCGACGGCCGCTTCGTCTGGAATGGCCAGTCGCCAATTGGCTTGAGCCATTGCGACTCGCTGCTGGCTCAGTTCCTCGTGGGTGGAATTGCGGGCAAGTCCGAGCGCAGCGACTTGCTCCAGCGGCAGGTTCGCATCTTGACCGTCGAATCCGGCACCCATGTTGATCCATTTTTCGATGGCTGCGATTTGATCCGCCGGCAAGGGCGCCTGGCCCAGCGGCATCCGCTGCCCTTCGGCGGCAGTGCCCTTGATTTTTTGCACCAGCAGACTGCTTGCCGCGTTGCCGGGCGTGATCGCCGCGCCGCTTTCGCCGCCCCGCATCAGCCGGGCGAAGGTGTTCAGCCCAAATTCGGCCCGTGGATTGTTTTGCCCGTGGCAGCCAGTGCAATTGGCGGCCAGGATGGGCGCAACGTGGGTGGAAAATTGCAGCTCGCCGGCCGCCGCCGGCGGAACAGGTATGGCGTTGCCGAGGTCGCGGAGATTCGTCGAGGCCGAGGAACCGTCGAACTTAGCGCCTGCGTCGACCCAGGCGGCGAGCATTTCAAGTTCCGCCGCGGAAACCTTTCCCCCGCCACGAGGCATGTCACCGGTACGAATCACCTCCAGCAGACGACTGCCTTGGCTATCACCGGCGTCGACCATGCCGGAATCGATCAATTCCGAGAAACTCCGCATCGCGAAGTCCCCTTTGTTGTCGTTCACATGGCAACTGCCGCACTTCTGCACCAGCAGCGGCGCCACATCGCGCTGAAAACTGACCATGCCGGCTCGGGGCGGCAGGGGATTGGGCCGCGGCGTGGTCGGGGAACCATCGCTTCCCTCGGCGCTTGCGCCAGGCTGAGGTACCGAGAGGCCCTCAAACTCTAGTCGTGATCGCACCACGGCCAAGCCGCGCACCAGCGGCCGGATGGCCTGTTGCGTTTCCGCATCGGAAGCGACCAATTGTCGGCTCAATCGGTCGTAGCCCGCTTGAGCCCCTTGCAATTTGCCCAAGGCCGCGTCGAATTCGCCGTCCTTGATATTTGAAATGGCGGCCTCGATCGCGTCGGTGAGTCGATCGATTTCGGCTCGCTGCGTGCTGTTGGGCGCCGCCTGGCTCGATATTGCTGCAATAAGGATGAACAGCAGCGGCAAACTGCGCCGAACAAGCGAGTTAACACCAACAATCATGGCTCACCCTGAGAGTTGTGACCTACGAGGCTTGGAACACATACAGTCGGCAGGACCGTATTATAGCCGCATTTACAGCCAACACGAGCGAACAGCCGACGAGGTGGCTGGAGGAATATGACATCCTAGTCGCACATACCCTGCGGATTTCTTCCCTCGGCGAGAAAAAATATCGGCGGTAGAACCTACTTCTTACCGTGTCGCACCGTGACGGCCCGGTATTTCGCGTCCTTGGCAAGCCGTTTGCTGCGTCGATATCCGTATTCCACCGCAAACCACTCGGCGTACCGCTCACGATCGTAGTACGAAGTGTTTCGCTCGTCGAGCAAATGGCCCAATTCGTGGATCAGGATGTTATTCAGATAGAAGTCGCGAATCGCTTCCTCCGTCCAGCGCAACCGCCACAGTTCGGGTTCTTCCTGAATCCAGCGCCCGCCGTACATCTCCGCCTCGTTCACTTGGTTCGGCTTGGGCGGCTTGCTGTACCACTCGTCGAGCGTTTCCTCCATGGGATACAGGTACAGGCAACTCCCCCATTGCATTCCATAGCATGCGAACGATTCCTTCTTCCGCGTCATACGGCTCAGTTGCACCGTCTCCAACGGAGCGATGAACGAAGCAGGCAGTTGGCGCAACCGTTCACGCACATCCTCTGCCGAGAGGATGTGCCGATAACCCGCGCCGGCGGTCTGCTCAACGATTCGGAAGTCGTAGGGATCCCGCGCGCCAACCTCGCGCGGTTCGTGCCAATCCTCGGGCGGCTCGAAAGTGGTGTTGTCGCGCGACTGCATTCCGCGCGCACGCTTGCCATGCGGGACTCGACGTCGTGTCGATCGCGTCTTTCGCGCTAAGTGTCGCGTATATGACGGCACATTACGCTGCGAAGCGAGTTGATAATTTCGTCGTGCCATGTTGTCGATCACTTTCAATCGTCGTTGCGGTTAGCGCTGGCGGCAAGAATCCTTCCCGACCAGGCGAATGCCGGTCGCGCACTTGGCCAAGCCGTTCCATCTAAGCGGGCTAGGCGTGGCCACGGACCAGATAAGCTGCGGTTCCGTCGCCACTACTATCCTACGCGACGAATTGACCTGATTTCAAGCAAAAGATGTAACATCTTACAAGAAAAGCACTTACACACATACGACATCGGCTTCCGGCCGCGTTAATGCGAGCCGAACTGGCGGCAGGGCCAGCCGCTCGGTGTGGCGGCCGAATCGTCGTGAAGACGTGCATCGCGCAGGTGAACGACCATTCAAATCGTCGTCACAATCGATTGATGACCTTTCAAGTTGCGAACAGGCGCTGCGACATCCGCGCAACGCAGCGCGCGTCGTGAGGCCCAAGCGCACGCGAATCGGCAACCGATTCGATGATGCGGCGCGTAAAACGCGAGGCACCCCTATTTGACGTCGATATGATGACAATCAAAACATTCGTCGCCAGTTTGTTGCGCGCAGATGCATCGATTGAGGGGAAACGAGCGCGCGGATTGGGCTCGCGGATTGGGAGCAACGCACAGAGGTAACGGCGGAATGGCAGCCAACAGGTGTTCGCCGACTGATGCGCTCAGCGCGCGAAGATAGAGAGCATCAACACGCCGACTGCTGCTAAGCCGACCAGCACCACAACCCAGATCCAGATAGGCGGGTCTTTTGTGCTGCGACGTCGCTTCTTCTTACGCTTCTTGACGGGAGCTGCGGCGGCGGCCTCTGCTTCTGCCTCTGCTTCTGCTTCTGCTTCTGCTTCTGCTTCTGCTTCTGCTTCTGCTTCTTCACCGGCAACTGCCACGGCCGCCTTCTTGGGCGGCTTGACGTCAATCAGCGGCAAGTCGCCGACGACAGCTTGCTGCTCGCCCGATTCACTGAGACTGCGAGCAACCGGCAAGGGCGGTCGGGTGGGAATCGGTACAATCTGCTCGTCGGGATCCGACTCCGGCCGTCGCGGCGAACCTTTAATCGTATCATGCGGCTTGTCACTGACCGTGTCGCCCAACTTGGCCGCTTCTCGAGCCTTTATATCCGACGCTGTTTGTGTGCGAACCCGCGGAGCCGGCCTGGCCGCGGGGGGTCGCGCGCCGCGCCGAGCTGCGGTATCGCCCGGTGCTACGTTAATCCCCGCAAAAGACCCCGATCCGGACGAAGATCCCCCGGAATCTCCCTCGAAATCGACTTGCTTCTGTCGGGTTGCCAACCAATTCGCCAGATCGCTGGCCACCTCGGCGGCCGTCTGCTGGCGATCCGCCGCATCCTTGGCCATCATCTTCTCGCAGATGTCCACCAGGCCCGAGGGCGCGTCGGGGCGGTCGTCGTAAATGCTTGCCGGCATTTTGGTTTGGTGCATCATGATCCGCTGCGGCAGCGTTCCTTCGGGGAACGGCGGATGACCGGTCAGGCAAAAATAAAGCGTGCAGCCAAGGCCGTAGATATCCGCCCGTCGGTCGACCGAGTGGCTGTCGAGTGCCTGCTCGGGCGCCAAGTAATCGGCCGTGCCGAGCACGTTCTCTTCGTGGGCCACTGTCAACGACGCCATCTCGTCGTCGTTGAATCGAGCCAAGCCGAGGTCGAGAATCCTGACTGTCTGCTTTTCGTCCACCAGCAGATTCGCGGGCTTGATGTCGCGGTGAATCAGGTGCGCCTCGTGGGCGTGGTGCAATCCTTCGGCCGCCTGGGCGATATAGTTGGCCGCCGTATCGTAGTCCAACGGTCCCTTTTGTTTGACCACCTGCTGTAGATCGCGCCCCTCAATGAACTCCATCACCAAATAATGGATTTTGTCGTCGTTATCGACGTCATAGGCCCGCACGATGTTACGATGGTCGAGCGCCGCGGCCGCTTGGGCTTCGCGGTGGAAGCGGGCCAAGTAGGAACTGTCGTCCACGCGTCGCGCCGGCAGCACCTTGATTGCCACTCGACGTTGCATCAACACGTGTTCGGCCAGATAGACGCTGCTCATGCCGCCGGTGCCCAGATGGCCCAGCAACTTATACTTGCCCAGAAAGAAGCCCTTGTGACGCCCTTCGAGCAGTTTTTCGGACTGCCATTTGGTAATCAGCCCGGAATCAATGAGACTTTCGGCGAGAACCCGCGCGTCCTCGGGCAAGCCACCCGAGGATTCCTTGATCTGAATCAAAGCCTTGTGGAGTTGATCTTTCTCGACCAGCCCGCTGCGGCGAACCAGATCGAGAAGTTTTTCAACGTTTACTTTCGCCATGGCCGCGCGCCGTGTTGGAACCTCAAAGGCGAATCTGGCTGACAACTAGACATCAACATCTTGAAGTTACCATGAATAATGCCAAGATAACAACAGGATTACCTTGACGTAAACCGTTTGACGACCGAAATTCCCGAAATCCGTCCTGTTGCCCCCGATTGGTGACTTATGCCGCCCAGTTCCGCCCGCGCCGTGTGTCAGTTCGTCGCCCAATGGTTGCAACCTGCCGCACCGGCCGACCACGAAGTAACGCTCTACACCCGATGCGGGTGCCATCTCTGCGACGAAGCGGAGGAGATCCTCCGAAAACACGGTTTGCAGCCGCACATCCGGGACATCGACAGTGAACCTACCCTACTGGCGAAGTATGACACCTGCGTGCCGGTGGTCGAAATCGACGGCAGAGTCCGGTTTCGCGGCCGCGTGGATGAGCGCCTATTGCGGCGTTTGCTGAAGGCGAGACCTCCCTCCGACGGCGAGAGGGCACAGTGATTCGAGAGGGCACAGTGATTCGAGAGAACACAGTGATCCAACTCGGCATGTTCGCCAAGTATTGGCAGCCGGGGGAGGTCAAGACCCGTTTGGCCAAGTCGATTGGCGCGACGGAAGCGGCCAATTTGTATCGAGCTTTCTTGGAGTGCCTGATCGCACGATTCGGCAACTTTGGCCACGATCGGGTATTGAGTTTCACGCCCCGCCACCAACGGCAAACCTTTTCCAACATGCTTCCCGCTGGCTGGCGGTTGGCGGAGCAGGGGGACGGCGACTTGGGGCAACGCATGCGGCGCTACTTCGAGCAGTTCCATGCAGAGACGGTCACCGCGGACAGTATGGCCATACTGATTGGCTCCGACGCACCCACCTTGCCGCACCAGCGGTTGCGACGGGCGGCCGTGGAGCTCGAATCGTCGGCGGTGGTGCTCGGACCCAGCGACGATGGAGGATACTATCTGATCGGCCTTCGCCGCGACGCTCTGTCGCCTGCATTGCTCGGCGGCCTGTTCGACGAAATGCCGTGGAGTGAACCAACACTGCTGACGGAGACGGTCGAGCGGCTCAAGCACCATCGCGTCAGCTTTTCCCTGCTAGAGTCATGGTACGACGTGGACGATCATGATGCGCTAGTCAAACTCCGGCAGGAATTGCGTGCCGAGCCGCACGACGAACCAGCGTTCCAGGAACTAAGGCATATGGTCGACGCACTGTTTGATGAGTAGGCTGAAAGTATGACACAACGGTCAAAGCACGACTCACTTCAAGATGTACTCATCGTCGGTGGTGGGGTGATTGGACTTTCGCTCGCCAGAGAACTGGCTGGACAGGGACGTCGCGTCACGGTTGTTGAACGTGGTTGTTTCGGTCGTGAAGCCTCCTGGGCGGGAGCAGGCATTCTGCCAGCCGCTCGATTGCACACGGCCGACCCGCCGTTGAACCAACTAGCCGGCTTGAGCATGCAAATGCATGCCGAATGGGCTTGCGAGTTGCGAGAAGAAACGGGCATCGACACCGGCTTTCGCACGCCCGGTGAACTGTTCGTGGCTTGCACTGCGGAAGAAGTCGACCAACTGCGGCAATGGACGGAGAGTTGGCAAGCGAGCGCATTCAATCCCCGGCTGCTTGCCGCCACGGAGCTGGCAGAGTTCGAACCCGCGGTGTCTGGCGATGCGGTTCAACTGGGTGTGTTTCTGCCCGGTAGCGGTCAGGTGCGGAATCCGCGGCATCTGAGCGCCTTGGTCGCGTCCTGCCAGCACCGCGGCGTAAAGCTCCTGTCCGGCTGCGAGGTTCTTGAGTTTGACATCCGCGGCGACCGCATTCACGCGGCAGTCGCCGAGCAAGGTCGCCTCGTCGCTGAACAGTTTTGCCTGGCCAGCGGCGCCTGGACCGGCCGCCTGGGCCGGCGGCTGGGACTGAACTTGACCGTCCATCCCATCCGGGGACAGATCGCGTTGCTGCGACAGCCATACGAGACATTCGCTCGGGTCATCAACCAAGGTCTGTGTTATCTAGTGCCGCGTCGCGACGGACGCGTGCTAGCCGGCGCGACCATTGAAGATGCCGGTTTCCACAAACAAACAACCGCCGGCGGCATCGCCGGGCTGCTTGAACTTGCGCAGCGGCTGGTTCCCTCGCTGGCTGGCGCAGAACTCGAACAGACTTGGGCGGGTCTGCGGCCGGCAACCGCCGACGGCCTCCCCTATCTCGGGCAGTTGCCCCTGATCGAGAACGCCTTCGTCGCGGCGGGCCACTTTCGCAGCGGCCTGCATTTGTCGACCGGCACGGCACGCGTTCTGGCGCAACAAATGTCGCAAGTCGCGACGACCGTGCCGTTGGACGCATTTCGGGTCGACCGTCACTGAGCAAACGACAACATTTGCGAACCAACCGATTGCATCGATTTCGCCAGGAGGTACGCATGGCATACGACACACCCGCGACGATCGCGATCCTGGGCGCCGGCCCGATCGGGCTGGAGACGGCTTTGTACGCTCGCTTCTTGGGCTACGAGGTGCGTCTGTTCGAACGGGGACGAGTCTCCGAGTCGGTCCGCCGTTGGGGGCACGTGACGATGTTCACTCCCTTTCGCATGAACCGCTCACCGTTGGCCCTTTCCGCGTTGCGCGCCCAGGACGTTAACTGGCGACCGCCCGACGATGAAGCCATGCTCACGGGCCACGCCTACGCCGAGCAATTTCTGCAACCGCTCGCCGCCTGCGATCTGCTGGCTGACACATTGCTGCTCGAGACCGAAGTGCTGTCGATTGGCCGAGCCGAATCTCTCAAGGGGGACCAGGTCGGCGATGCGGGCCGTCGCGATCATCCGTTTCGAATCCTTACCAGAAATCGCTCGCAGGGCGAAGACATCCATACCGCCGACATCGTCATCGACTGCACGGGCGCCTACGGCAATCACAACTGGCTAGGGCAGGGGGGCATCCCGGCCATCGGCGAACGCAGTGCCGAGGCCAGCGTAGAGTATGGCTTGCCGGACGTGCTTGACACTCAGCGCGAACGATATGCGGGGCACTCGGTGTTGGTCGTCGGCAGTGGCCACTCGGCGGCGACCACGGTCGTGGCGCTGGCTCAGCTCGCGGGCGAGTCGATGGGGACGCACGTAGAGTGGATCACGCGGCGGCCGGCCGAAGCCGATCGCGAAGGCCCAGTCCGCCGTTTCGTTGACGATCCGCTCACCGCGCGCGATCGGCTGGCGCATCGGGCCAACCAACTTGCGTCGCACGAACATGATGGGCCTGTGCATCACCGCGCCGGTACATGGATCGAACGGATCGAATGGGGAGGCGACCGACGGCGGCATCGCGTGCATCTAACCGGCCGCCACCACGACGTGCTGGAAGTCGACCGGGTGGTTGCCCAGGTGGGCTATCGGCCGAATCGCGGTATCTACTCCGAACTGCAATTGCACGAATGCTTTGCCACCGAAGCTCCGTTTCAAGCGACTGCCGCATTGCGGGGGAATCCATCTGTCGACGACCGGGAGCAACCATACGGCGACCCCGCCACGCTGCTCAACCCGGAGCCTGACTTTTATGTGCTCGGGGCCAAAAGCCACGGCCGAAATTCCAATTTCCTGATCTCAACGGGCTTAGAGCAGGTCCGCGATCTGTTCACCATTATCGGTGACCGAGCCAACCTCGATTTGTACGCCAACGCCCTGTCAGAGTGATCTGCAGGTAGCTGTCTAGCAGCACCGCGTCAAGCACCTTTGGCCTTCGCAGGCGATAAACCGCTATTTTGACAATTTGCAGGCAAGAGCGGCTGAATAGCGGTAACATTAACTGATCAGCAACCCTAGAATGTCAGTATTGTTTTCTCTAAGTCCGTCTCAACGACACCTTCTCAAAACTGGAGCAAATGAACATGTTGATCCGCCAATGGCCCCTGTACCTGCTTGTAGCGCTGTTGAGTTTCGGTGCCTCGAATTCTCTCTTTGGCGACGACGTCGAACCGAGCGAAGCGGCCGAGGCCGCCGCGCCAGCCGACGAAGGAGCGACCGCCGAGGAGGAGGATCCGTTGGCCATTCCGGAGGATGCTTCGACGGATGAATTACTCAAGTTCATCGAGCGGGCAGCCACGCTCCGGCAAGCCGCCAATAGTCGTGAAGAATTCATCGCGAATATCACCAAGGCGCAGCAGGCAGTCGCCGAAGCCGCCACGCGCGTATTGAATATGGAAGACGTGACAGACGAGCAAGCGGTGGAAGCCGTCACTGCGAAGATCAACGCACTGCGTCTGCTCTCGCGGATCGGCGACGACAAGGCGGCCGACGAACTTGCCAAGTTTACCGAGTCGCTCAAGGACGATCCGCGACCCGCCATCGCCAAGATGATGGAGTTGCAAACGCTGATAGCCGCCGCCGCCAATCTGCCTCGTGCCGACCAAGAGCAGCGGCAGGCCTTCGTCACGGAGTTGAAGGAATATCTCAGCGGCAAGGAGGAGTTCTCGCGGGAGGATCTGATGCTCGCCATGTCCGCCGGCCAAGCCCTGGAGCAGGCCAAGGCAAATGAGCAAGCCGCCGAGCTGTATCAGGAAATCGCAAAACTGGCCGCCGTTAGTGACGATGAGCAAATTAAGTCGTATGGCAAGCGCTTCGAGGGCATGGCCCGCCGGGTGAATCTGCTGGGCAGCAAGATGGACGTCTTCGGCCCCATGCTCGACGGTAATGAGTTTAAGTGGGAGGATTATCGCGGCAAAGTCGTGCTGATCGATTTTTGGGCGACCTGGTGCGGCCCTTGTATCGCCGAATTGCCCAATTTGAAGGACAACTATAAAACCTATCATTCTCGCGGTTTCGACGTCGTCGGAGTCAGTCTCGACAACGACCGGGCCAAGCTGGACCAATTTATTGAGAAGCACGAGATCCCCTGGACCAATATCTACGACGCCGACTCCAACGGATGGGAAAACCCGCTAGCCCAGTACTACGGCATTTCGGGGATTCCGACTGCGATATTGGTTGACAAGGAGGGCAAGGTAGTCAGTCTCAATGCTCGCGGTGAGATGCTGGGCGAGTTGCTCGACGAATTGATCGGCCCGGCCAATGAAACGGTCGAGGGCGACGATGGAGATACGGAACCCGAGGCGGAGCAATAAGTCCCTACCAAGTTTCGCCGCATTCCCCGCGCCGTCGAGGGCAACCGCCCTCGACGGCGTTTTTTTCGTGGGCGGTATGCGCAAACAGGGCAATTTGTGCCGTTCGTTCCTGTCATAGGGATTGATTCGCAAACTCCCAACGTATCGGTCGCAACACGACGATAGGGAATGTTGGACCCAGCGCCGCTTGCCCCGGATATTACCATGTTACGAACCGTCTCCCTTGCCGCTCGTCTGGTCTGCCTGCTGTCGATTGGCGGGCTGCCTGCGCCGTTTGCGGCTTTCGGCCAGCAGCAACCGGCCGTTCGCTTTTTGCCGGACTCCGCACCGCCCGCTCGCCCGGCGGAAGCGGTGAATCCTCCGCTGCCAATGCAACCGATCGAAGCGGTGCATGAGCTCACGCTCGGTGAACTGCAAGGCATGGCGCTGGCGCGCCACCCGGCCATTGCGCAAGGCCGCGCCCGCGTCGAGGCGGCACGATCCAACTGGCTGCAGGTCGGCCTGCGGCCGAATCCGGAAATTGGCTATGTGGGCGAAGAGATCGGCGACGAAGGCCAACAGGGACTTCAGGGGGGCTTCATCCGGCAGCGGTTCGTGACGGCTGATAAACTCACGTTGAACCGACAAGTGGCGACGCAGCAGATCTTCGTCGTGGAGCAACGGCTCGCAGCCGACCGGCAACGGGTGCTCAACGACGTGCGCGTCGCCTTCTACGACGCCCTGATCGCCCAGCGGCGGGTGGCGATCACGCGGCAGTTGGTCCAAATCGGTCGGGACAACGTGGAAGCGACCCAGAAGGCGATTGACGCGATGTTCGGCAACCGCATCCAACTACTGGAAGCCGAGGTCGACGCCCAGGCGGCAGAGGTGGAACTGGAAAAGGCCGAAGCCAGGCTGCGGGCCGCGTGGCGACGACTGGCGGCGGCCGTCGCCGTCAGTGAACTTCCAGCAACCCCGCTGGACGGCTCTGCGTTGGACGAACTTCCCGAGTTGGACTGGCAAGCGGAATTGGCCCGCTTGCTGCACGACAGCCCCGAGGTGGCCGCCGCGGCCAACGAAGTGGATCAGGCGCAGTGGGCGCTGCGTCGCGCAGAGGCGGAACGCTACGCCGACTTCCAGATCGGCGCGGCGGTGCTCAAGAACAACGCCAGCGGCGACACGGTCGCCTCGGTCGAGCTGTCGATGCCGCTGAAACTCTACGACCGCAATCAAGGAGGCATCTCCGAGGCCGCCGCCAACTATCGCGCCGCCGTGCAGGCGCTGCAGAGACTGGAACTGGTATTGCAGCGTCGGTTGGCGGATGCCTTTCAGAACTATTCGGCAAGTCGCTCCCAGGCGACCCGCTACGCGGAACAAGTCTTGCCGCGGGCCAACGAGTCCAGGGAACTGGTGCAGCAGGCGTTCTCACAAGGCGAGATCGACTTCCTCCAACTGCTAACGTCCGAACGGACCTACAATCGGGCGAACCTTATCTACCTCGACGCATTAGAACAGGCGTGGACCGCGAGAATCGAGATTGAGGGGCTGCTGCTGAGAGACAGCGTCCGCGAGCAGTGAATCGCCTATTGCTGCAACAGGAGATAACCGCCAAAACACAAGGCGGCGAAGGCTTGCAAGCACCAGCCGGTAACCTGGTCGCGTCGCAAGGCGGCGGTTGTGTCGTCGTGGTTGTGCGGTTCTTCCATATTCAAGCGGCGGACAATCGCTCCGGTCACACCCACGCCGATCAACATCTGGATTGCCAAGTGCGCCCAAACGACGTGCTGCAACTCCGGTGATAATTGCCCCGCCAGCGTATCCTGAAATCCGCTAGCGACCATTGCCAGATTCATTGCCGCTAAACCTGGCACGGGAAACCAAGCCAGCATAATCAAGCTGGATGTTGGCGGCCTCTCGCCAGTCACGTTCCTTATCGCACCGACTCTCTTCTTGGTGTTCATATAACCTCTCTATCAGGTCCGTTGCTATTGCGCATTCTCGCAAAGCTGGCGAAAACGTCAAGAAAAACTATGGGACAAGCCTTTGCTCGACCAGTCAGGAATTTGCCAACGCAGTTTTTCTTGGCCGACGGAACCATCCCAACATCTACTGGCATAGCATGTTAGCTCTATTTGGCTGGTTTTAGCGAAATAACCACATGCCATCCGCCCGACGCCCAATGAGATAAACTGGCGAACCTCTGCGGGTGGAAACTGAAAACTTGATGGATTCATCCGGCACCGCCGATGAATACCGACAGGAAGCCCCGCGCTCGCTCCTGCCTCGATCAAGGACGGCATGGCATGCGCCTGGGGATTTACTTGTCCGCGACGGATCGCGACCGAAACTTGAACAACTGTTTCGAGGTCGCCCGTGTTGTTTCGTCGCCCGCTCGCGGCAGCCCTTGGGTTGGGGCTGCTCGGTTTGATCATTGTGATACTCGCGTCCGAAGCGGGCTTTGCGCAGCAATGCGCCGCCGGTGGATGACTGCCGCCGCAGGGGCGAGGTTCTCGCCCCCCGGATTCAATACCCACCGTTTCGCGGATCACGGTGCCTGCGCCGTCCGCCCCGAGCGGATACGCGTCGAACTCCAGGATCCATCCCTCCGTCGTGCGGGTGATCGTGCCGCTTGCCGACGGCAACTCGCTCGGTTCCGGCGTGTTGGTACACAAAAACGCCCGCTATGGCGTGGTCGTGACCAATCATCACGTTGTCCGTGGTGTTCAGGGAACGATCACGATTGTCTTTTCCGACGGCTTTCAGTCGGCTGGCCAATTGCTCAAAGCCGACTCGGACTGGGATCTGGCGGCGATTGCCGTCTGGCGGCCCGACGCCGAACCTGTTGCAATCAGCACCCTACCGCCGAGACCCGGCGACGTGCTGACCATTGCCGGCTACGGCAGCGGAGCGTTCCGCATGCAAACCGGCCGTTGCACCCAATACTTTTCTCCGGGTAAAAATCTGCCGCGAGAGTTGGTAGAACTTGAGGCCACCGCCCGGCAAGGAGATTCCGGCGGGCCGATCTTCAATACGCAAGGCGAACTCGCCGGCGTACTGTTCGGCGAAGGGGGCGGACGGACCATCGGCAGCTACGGCGGTCGTGTCGATCGGTTCCTGGCCGACGTCATCCCGCAAGTCGATCGCGGACTGTCGCGGGGACCGCAGGAGATGATCGCCGAAGTACGGCCGCCAAGCGATTCGGGCGCTACGATTCGCGGGGCGCGAGATCAAGGCTTGCCGGAGGTCGCCTCGCCGCCGCGAATGAACGTCGCTGACGATTGGCACCCCGCAACGGGAGACGACGAAGCACGGCCGCAAGTGGCGGCCAAACCAATCCCACCGCGAGCGCACGGCACAGATGCTCGCCCGGACGAGCCACGCAAATGGCCCGTCATCCGCACACCGGACGCCGACTCCGGCGATTCACTCGCCGCGGTCACCCGCAGCGGGACGC
>JBGTJT010000592.1:0-4928 GCA_041744995.1 Pirellulales bacterium
GGAACATCGACAACGGCAACAAATTAGGGCTGCTCGAAGGGGGCGGCACGCGGATCTTCATTGGCCAAATCGTCGCGGTCGGCGTCACCATCGTGTTTTCGGTCGTCGTCACCTTGGTGCTGTTGAAGCTGCTCGATCTGACCATGGGCCTGCGAGTCACTCAGGAAGAAGAAATGCAGGGCCTCGACCTCACGCAGCACAACGAGGAAGGCTACATTTTCGTGTAGGGGAGTGACGCGAGGCGGAATGTGCTGCTCCGCGACGCCTCCGGTAGCTTGTTGCCCGGGCGGGCGGCGGAGTATGTTGAAGTAGGAGTCCCGCCGGCGGCCGGCCCCCGGCGGGATGCCGAATTTCCGACAACGGGAGAATAAAATGAAAAAGGTTGAAGCAGTCATTCGCCACTTCAAGCTGGAAGACGTCAAGAACGCGCTGAGCGAACACGGCATCAGCGGCATGACCATCACCGAAGTGCGCGGTTTCGGCCGCCAGAAGGGTCATACCGAAATGTACCGCGGCACCGAGTACGCCGTCGACTTCGTCCCCAAGGTTAAGGTCGAGGTGGTCGTGCCGGATGCGAACCTGCAGGTTGTGATCGACACCATCATGCGCAGCGCCCAGACCGGGCAAATCGGCGACGGCAAAATCTTCGTCTCCGAGCTGAGCGACACCATTCGCATCCGCACGGGCGAAACAGGCGAAGACGCGCTCTAAGGAACGGCTCAAGAATAACTTTCGCAGCTTCGCCGTGTTGCATGTCCACTCCAGGGGCTTGTTTGAACAGAAGGCAACAGAGAAAACGGAGAATTGAAGTCTCTGTTGTCTCTGTACCCTTTGTTACCTGAATTAGGAGTTTGTCATGCACCATTTGTTCGCGAAAGCTTCCGCTCTCACTCACGATGTTATCGGCGCGGCGATCGAAGTTCACAGGGATAAGGGGCCGGGGCTGCTGGAATCAATTTACGAGTGGTGTCTGTGCAGGGAGTTTGATATAAGAGGATTCTCGCATCAAACTCAAAGCGCGGTGACGATCCACTACAAGCAGTTCCACCGCGAAGAGGAACTCAAGTACGATGTATTAGTTAATCAATGCTTGCTCGTGGAAGCCAAGGCGGTGGAGACGATCCTGCCGATCCACAAAGCCCAGTTGCTCAGCTACATGAAGTTGCTGGATATACCGTTGGGGCTACTGATCAATTTTAATGAGATCAAACTGACCGACGGCGTAAGCCGACTGATTCTGCCGGGAGCCAACCTGGAGTAAACAGAGTGGCAAGGAGGCAACAGAGAGTCACTTCTCCGTTCTCTCTGTTACCTTCTGTTCAAACGTTCGTAGAGTCGGCATGGCGTCTGTCGAAGTAAATGCCGAAGTAGTTTTTGAGCGATTCCCAAGGAACCCATGGCGACCAGGTCCACAATTCGGCCCGCCTTGCGTGCGGCGCGCGAGCAATTGGCCGAGGGTCGCGTGCGGCTGCGGCAGTTGCACGACGCCGGCACGCCCGGGTTTCAGGTTTGCACCGGCATCACCGACTTAGTCGACGAGTTGCTGATCGAGCTATTCCACGAGGCGGTCGCCGCCTGCGAACAGACCGCCGGCGGCTCCTTGACCGAGTTAATGGCCCTGGTGCCGATCGCCGGATACGGCCGGCGGGACCTGTCGCCTTATTCCGACATCGACTTGATGTTTCTGCACGCCAAGGGAACCCAGGCGCGGATCGCACCGGTCGTCGAGCGGCTCACCCGCGACCTGTTCGACGTCGGCCTGAAACTTGGCCATAGCGTGCGGGACACGAACCAGGCGCTGTCGTTGGCCAAGCAGGACGCGCAGATCATGACCTCGCTCACCGAAGCGCGGCTGCTCGCCGGCAACCAAGATCTGTTCGACCGTTTTCAGTCCCGCTTTCGCCACTTGGCGATGCGGCGGAAAGGTTATTTTCTCGAACAGATTACTACCGCCCGCAAGCAGGAGCGTTCGCAATTCGGCGAGACCAACTACCTGCTCGAACCGAACGTCAAACGCTCGCTCGGCGGGCTGCGCGGCGTGCAGATGTTGCGGTGGATCGGCTTCTGCACGCACGGCGTGACCGATCCGGCGGGCATCCAGCTTCGTGGCGGGCTGACCAAGGACGAGCAGAACCGGCTGAGCGAGGCGCAGGAATTTCTGCTTCGCATCCGCAACGAGATGCACTTCCACGCCGGCCGCGCCTACGACGTGCTCGATCGGGCAGAACAGCTTCGCCTGGCCGAACTGCTCGGCTACCAGGGGCGCGAGGGGCTGCTGCCGGTGGAACAGTTCATGCAGGACTATTTCCGCCGAACCAGTACGATACGCTATATCGTCTCGCGGTTCGTCGCCAACGCCCGCGACGGCTCGCGGCTGAAGGATGCGATCGGACTGCTGGTGAGTCATCAGGTGGAGGGAGATTTTCTCGTCGGCCCGCGCCGCATCTCCGCCACCCGCCGCGGCCTGAAGAAGCTGCAAACCGACCTGGGCGAGGTACTGCGGCTGGCCGATCTGGCAAATCTCTACGACAAGCGGATCGCCCACAACACCTGGGAGGCGGTGCGGATCGCGGCGGCCGACTTGCCCGACGAGATCGACGAGCGGATCGCCGGGCGGTTCATGTCGCTGCTGAGCCAGCCGAGCCGATTGGGTGAACTGCTCCGGCGGCTGCACGAGTTGGGCGTGCTGGAGAAAATCATTCCCGACTTCCGCCGCGCCCGCTGCCTGCTGCAATTTAACGAGTATCACAAGTACACCGTCGACGAACACAGCATCCGCGCGGTGGAGGAGGCGACCAACTTCTTCGCCGACGCGGGACCGCTCGGCGAGGTCTATCGGGGCCTTCGCGACAAGCGGCTGCTGCACTTGGCGCTACTGATTCACGATCTCGGCAAGGGACAGGTCGAGGACCACAGCGACGTCGGCCTGCGGATCGCCACCGCCGTCGCCGAGCGGCTGTATCTTTCGGAGCGGTCGCGGGCGACGCTGGAGCTGCTGGTTCACAAGCACCTGCTGATGTCGCATTTGGCCCTGCGGCGCGATCCGAACGACGCGGCCATCGTGCTGAAGCTGGCTATGACCGTCGGCTCGCCCGAAGTGCTGAGCATGCTGTACGTGCTGACGGCGGCCGATTTCGCCGCGGTCGGCCCAGGCGTATTGAACGATTGGAAGATCGAACTGCTGACCGACCTGTATCAACAAACGCTCGACCACCTCTCGGGCGACGCCCCGGCAATGGCCAGCCGTTCGCGAAACGAGCAACGCCGCCGGAACGTGATGGAGTTGCTGGCCGAGCAGGCGGACGGCCCATGGTATCGCCGCCAATTGGATGCACTGCCGACGGCCTACCTGCAGGCGACCCCTCCACAGACCATCGCCGACGAGCTGCGCGCGCTGCACGACCTGCCGCGGGGCGAGGTGTTCGCCCAAGGCGAGTTTCTGGAAGATCGCCAGGTGGTGGAATACACCGTGGGGGCGCACCTCGATAGCACCCGCGGGCTGTTCCATCGGCTGGTGGGCGCTATCTCCTCGACCGGGCATTCGATTCTTTCCGCCCAGATCAACTCACTGCAAGAGGGGCGGATTCTCGACCGGTTCTGCGTCCACGACGACGATTACGCCGGCCCACCGCCGCCACAGCGGCGCGAGGACGTTTGCCGCAAACTACGCGAGGCGATCTTCGCCGCGAGCGGTTTCCAGCCGAGCTACCGCAAGGTGTGGAAGGCAAAACCGAACCAATCGACCTCGGAACTCGCCCCGCAGCCGATCCAGGTTCGCGTGGACAACTCGACCAGCGACCGGTTCACCATCATCGACGTCTTCGCCCCCGACAAGACGGGCCTGTTGTTCGCCGTCTCGCGCACGCTGTACGAGCAAGGACTGGAAATCAGCCTGGCCAAGATCGGCACCTATTTGGACCAGGTGGTCGACGTGTTCTACGTCAGCGACGACCAGGGCCGCAAGATACTCGACGAAGCCCGGCTCAACGAAATCCGCGCGGCGCTGCATGCCGAGATTGAATCGTTTGAGCAGTAGATTTCAGGATCCGCCAGAACCGCCGCTCGGGTTCACCGCCTTGTTCTGTCCGCTGGCTCTATTCCCGAGCCAGCGTTTCAGGGAGACTTGGCTTTCGGCCGAAGGTCTGCCGAAGATCAAGTTTTCCACGCTGATGTCCTCATCCAGCCGCGGCCAGTGTATTCCTCGCCCGCCTCCAATCAGTCGCCAGTCGGCTCGTTCGTCGGGACTTCCGTGACAGAGATGAGGATACCAAGCAAGCGGGGCTGAAATCGTCCGGCCGTCGGAGAGTTCCACGGTCAGAAGGTCATCAGTAACCACGACTGCAGTCACGTGAACGTGCTGGGTGTCAACCGTTGAAGAAGTCATTCCAAGAATCCATCAGTTGTTGGTGATGTTCCAGACCACGCGAGAACCGCCGCAGAGGCCGTAAAACGGCTGCCATACAGAAGGTGCAAGGCGAGGGCATCGGCCCCATTCTTACTTTTTAGTCTTCTTGGACTCAACCGTCACTACCTTGAATCGCACGCCCGCATTCTCTTGTAGATACTGCGTTACACCAAAAAGATTCTTCGCGTTCGGGTTCCCCTCCTGACCAAGCATTCTCATTAGGCTCTTGGGGGATTTCTTCACCGCCTTTCCGACGGCCTCGAAGCCGACGGTTGCGTTGATGTAGTCACAAGCCCACATCGGCGGGCGATATCTAAGCTACTACCAAAACATGTTTGACCATTGCACCGCGGCTTGCTATGGTGGACATATATACATATCCCGCAAGAGAACCCCCAAATGCCCACCTCATCGTTTCCCGCCGTGCTGACACAGGTTGCTTCGATCGACTGGAGCGGCGCTATGGCGCAGCGCCGCGCGCCACTTGGTCCTATTCGCGCGACATGTCGCAAAGTGTCGCAAA
>JBGTJT010000593.1:0-6836 GCA_041744995.1 Pirellulales bacterium
GCTGGCCAACACCCGCGATCTTCAGCGGTTGGCGGCGGCGCATCGCCAGATGGTCGAGTCGGCCGCCGGCGGCGTGCGACTGATCGGCGACAGCCCGGCGATCGAAGCACTGCGGAGCACGATTTCGCGCGTCGCCGATACGGAACTGGCCGTGTTGATTCTTGGGGAGAACGGCACCGGCAAGGAGGTGGCCGCGCAGTCGATTCATTATCAAAGCGGCCGGCGGGCTAAGCCGTGCATCGCGGTGAATTGCGCCGCGATTCCGGAGAACCTGCTGGAGAGCGAGTTGTTCGGCCACGAAAAGGGCGCCTTCACCGACGCGCACGAAGCCCGCCCCGGCAAGTTTGAACTGGCCGCCGACGGCACGATCTTTTTGGACGAAATCGGCGATATGAGCCTGGGCGGTCAATCGAAACTGCTGCGGGTGCTGGAAGAGAAAGTGGTGGTCCGAGTCGGCGGCTCGCAAACCATTCATACCGACGCTCGGGTAATCGCCGCCACCAATCAGAACCTGGCCGCCATGGTCCGCGAGAAGCGGTTTCGCGAAGACCTGTACTTTCGCCTCAACGTGGTGACGATCGAACTGCCGCCGCTGCGCGACCGGGGCGACGACATTGGCCTGTTGGCGGAACACTTCCTGCACGACTTCTCTCGCAAGGCCAACCGCAAGCCGCCCCGGTTCACGGCCTTGGCCCGCAAGAAGCTGCGGGCGCATGCCTGGCCCGGCAATGTTCGCGAGCTGCGCAACCTGATGGAGCGGCTGGCCTACCTGACGCAAGGCGAAAAGATCGACGGCGACGACCTGGCGTTCATCCTCGACCCGCACGGCGAATCGAGTACGATCGTGCCAGACAACCTGCCGTTGGCCGAGGCGACCCACGAGTTCCAGCAATACTATATCCGCCGCTCGATCCAGCGAGCCGGCGGCAACATGACCGACGCCGCCGAACGGCTCGGCCTGCATCGTTCGAATCTCTACCGCAAGATGCGGCAGTTGGATATGGAAACCAACGAGGAATAACCAGCCGCCGAGAATCAGATCTCGCACGCCGCCACGAGGCGCGACTCCTGCTCGGTCTCGACTTTGGGCAAATAGATGCGGAACGTCGTTCCCGCGCCCGGCTCGCTGGCAACCGTCACGCGACCGCCGCTTTGCGTGACAATGCCAAACACCGTGGCCAAACCGAGGCCGGTTCCCTTGCCGAGATCCTTGGTGGTAAAGAACGGCTCGAATATCCGGGACATCGTTTCCTGGTCCATGCCGAAGCCCGTGTCGCGAACGCTCATCACCACGTAGCTTCCCGGCGCGTCCAGCGGTTCCTCGAAATAGTCTGCGTCCAACTCCTGGTTGGCGGTCTCAATGACAAGCTCTCCACCGCGGGGCATGGCGTCGCGGGCGTTGACGGCCAGATTCATCAGCACTTGCTCCATTTGCCCGGCGTCGACCTTCACCTGCCACAGCTCGGGATCCAACAGGAACTTCAAGCGGACGTCCTCGCCGATCACGCGATCGAGCATCGTGCCGGTTTGGGCGACAACCTCGTTAAGGCTGAGTATCTTCGGCTGAAGCACCTGCTGACGGCTGAACGCCAGCAGTTGCCGCGTCAAGGCCGCCGCGCGATTTCCCGCGTTGTGAATCTCCTGCACCATCTCGCGACTGTCGGCGGTGAGTACCTCGTCGTCCTGAAGGCACTCGCAATAACCGTTGATAATGGTCAACAGGTTGTTGAAGTCGTGCGCCACGCCGCCCGACAACTGGCCGAACGCCTCCATCTTCTGCGCCTGATGCAGTTGCTGCTCCAGCCGCACCCGCTCCGTCAGATCGCGGAGGATGGTCGATAAAAAGCGGACCTCTCCCTCGGCCGTCTTGTGAGCCACAATCACCTGCGACACGGGTATTTCGCGTCCGTCGCGCGTCAGCAAGGCGGTTTCACCGACCCAGGTTCCCTGCGCCAGCGCGGCGGGAATGCCAATCTGTTGAATGATAGCCAGCGCCTTCGGGGAATGGAATTTGTCGAGGGTGTTCGAAGTGATATCTTCATCCGCGCTGATGCCAAGCATCGCCCTGCCGGCCCGATTGATGAACATCGAACGGCGGTCGGCGTCTGCCAGTCCGACGAAATCGGGCGTCGCTTCCAGCACTTCCACCAGGCGAGCCTGGTGCTCCTCGGCTTGCTTGCGTTGCGTGATGTCGCGGATCGCGCCAATGAAGCGTCGATGCTCTCCGTCCTGCGTCCTACATTCGGTAATCGACAACTCGATCGGAAAGGTCGACCCGTCTTTCCGCCGACCTATTATCTCGCGACTGCTGCCGATGATCCTGGCGATCCCGGTCCGCAGGTAAGATTCCAGGTACCCGTCGTGCTGGGTATGATACGGCTCGGGCATCAGCATGTTCACGTTCCGGCCCACGGCCTCGGCGGCCGTGTAGCCAAACATCCGTTCGGCGGCGTCGTTGTAGGTCTCGATGACGCCCCGCTCGCCGATGCTGATGATGGCGTCGAACGTGTTGTCGAGAATCGACTGCAATAGGCGTTCATTCCGCTTTCGTTCCGACACTTCCGCCCGCAACGACGCGTTGACGGCAGCCAGCTCCTCGGTTCGCGTCCGCACACGATGCTCCAAGTCCGCTTGCAGTTGCGTAAGCTCCTGATTGGTTTGCCGCAGTCGTCGGTTGCCTTCCTGGATTTCCTGCGCCCGCAGGAAGATCTCGGACTCCATCTGTTCGCTGCGGTTGAGCAGGAGTTGTGCTAGTTCCGCCTGCTCGACGCCTCGCTGCTTGACGCGGATGAATTCGGTAACGTCTTCCACGCGATGGTAGATGTAGGCAACCGCGTCGTTGTCGTCGAATACCGGAAAGTTGACCGGGCTCCAGTATCTCTCCTCGAATGCGCCCCCTTCTGCTTGCGGGCGGCGGATGTCGTATTTCTGAACCGCCATCGTATCGGTGACGCCGTGTCGCACCACACGTTCCAGCGAAGCGCGGAGATTCGCCACGCCGTCGGCCGTCGGGTCTTCCGGATTATCGGGAAAAGCATCAAACACGCACCGCCCCAGCAGCTCGTCTCGGTTGGTCATCGTCGCCCGCAGGTAGGCGTCGCTGGCCGCCACGATGATTAACTCGCGGGTCAATATGAGATTCAAGCCGGGGGCCGACTCGAACAGAAGGCGATAGTTCGGTGTCGGCGCCTCGCTCGCTAGGGCATCAGGGTCGGACGGTTTCACTTGGTTGTTCACGTTTGCACCTTCAGCAATCCTGCCTAGCGCTTATTCGCCAGGCAAAGGCTTCGCCCACCCGCATGCCGTGCGCCGGTCTTTCTGAAGGAACTATAGGTCATCGCCGGCGTCGGCGACCGTCCGGCGCGTCAAAAGGGCGCAGGGTCCCCGCTTACCCCGCGGCGAGACAACCGCTACACTCAATGCAACCGAATGGACCGCCCTGGGCAATGTTTGCCGAGTCAGCGTCCATCCACGCAGTTTATTACGAGAAGTACGAATGGCCGAAGGCACGATCAAGAAGTTGACTGACAAGGGTTTTGGATTCATCAACACCGGCGGTGAGAAGGATCTGTTTTTTCACTCCAAGAGCCTGCAAGGCGTCGAATACGACGACCTGAACGAAGGCCAACGCGTCACGTTCACCGAGGGCCGCGGCCCCAAAGGCCCCTGCGCCGAGAACGTCTCGCTGGCGTAGAGGCCGGTTGACCCAGTCAACCGCCGCGCCACAACAGTAGGCGATTGGACTGCCGTCCAACGTCAGCCCCAAGCCGTCGGCGGCCGGTTGAATACTCATAATTCAATCGGCCGCCGGCCTCGGTTTGTCCTGCGGCCGAACGCCCACAACATCAGCCGAACCGCGCTAGCGGCCGGTTTTGCGGCGCTAACCGGAGGCTAGCGTCTTCCGGCTGATGTTCGATGGCGAATATTTCACAACCTCTCGGTGCTTCTTATTCTCCAGGCGTAAAGATGGCTCGCGAATGGCAAATCGCAGCAGCCGCCGCCGTCGAGCACCCCGCCCCGCAAGCGAAGCCGCAGGCTGTTCGCATCGCGTCGATTGAACGGTCCTTTCATGTCTGGCATTGTCGGGGTCTCGCGCGGCGTAAGCCCGGTTGCCGCGAGCTGTATTCCCGACTGATTGACAGCCGCTATGCCAAAGACCACACTATTGGATTAACATTCCCCCCAAAATAAGCGAATCCTCCTCTCCGGGCCAGCGGCGCATGTCTGACGCTTTTTTTGAGAAACCGATCCTCAACTCGCCTTACGAACAACCTGGGCGGCACTGGGAATTGGACAAGACCGGGGTGCCTACCCAGAAGGTTATCGACTCCCGCCGGATCGCCGAGTTTATCACCCCGATCCCAAAGCCCAAGAAACGCAAGAAGGTCAAGCACGAGCAGCAGGAACTCCTGCTCGACGAGGGCCAGGGTCTAACCACAGCAGAACAGAAGTACGATTCCACCTCCCTGATCAACGGCATCCGGCAACATGTCAACGAGTGGCGTGCCCTGCCGAATGCCAAGGACTGGAAAGTCACGCCGGAAACCCAGCGCCTGCTACAACATTGGCGGCATCATCCGTTTGCCGGAATCCGTCCCTTCTTCTGCCAGGTGGAAGCCGTGGAGACGGCGATTTGGCTAACTGAAGTCGCGCCAAGGTCTAGCAAGAAAGAAATCACCAAGCTTCTGGAACTCCTCAGCGCCGCCAGCGAGGAGGCCAACCCGGGTCTGGCCCGGCTGGCGCTCAAGTTGGCGACTGGCGCTGGCAAGACGACCGTGATGGCCATGCTGATCGCCTGGCAGACCATCAACGCCGTGCGGCGGCCCACCAGTAAGAACTTCACCCGCGGGTTCCTCGTCGTCGCCCCGGGCCTCACCATCAAGGACCGGCTGCGGGTGTTGCAGCCCAACGACCCGGACAGTTACTACCAGAGCCGCGAACTGGTTCCCAGTGATATGCTGCCCGAGTTGCAGCAGGCCCGTATCGTCATCACCAACTACCACGCCTTCAAACTGCGAGAACGGCTGGACGTTTCCAAGGGCACCCGCGGCGCGCTGGAAGGCTGGCGCGGCGAAGAACTCAAAACACTGGAAACCGAGGGCCAGATGCTTCAACGGGTGATTCCCGACCTGATGGGCATGCGGAGCGTGATGGTCCTCAACGACGAGGCGCACCACTGCTACCGCGAGAAGCCCGCCGAGAAGAGCGAAGAGGGCGACCTGAAGGGGGACGACAGGAAAGAAGCAGAGAAGAACCGAGAGGCGGCCCGCCTGTGGATATCGGGTTTGGAAGCAGTGCAGCGCAAGCTGGGCATCGCGCGAGTGATCGACCTGTCGGCCACGCCCTTCTTTCTCCGCGGCTCCGGCTATGCCGAGGGAACCTTGTTCCCCTGGACGATGAGCGACTTCTCGCTGATGGACGCCATCGAGTGCGGCATTGTCAAACTGCCGCGGGTGCCGGTCTCCGACAACATCCCCGGCAACGAGATGCCCGTGTTCCGCAAGCTGTGGGACAACATTCGCAGCAAGATGCCCAAGAAGGGGCGCGGCAAGGCGAAGAATCTCGATCCCTTAAGCTTGCCGCCGGAGCTACAAACCGCGCTAGAAGCCTTGTATGGCCACTACGCGAAGACCTTTGACCTGTGGGACAAGTCGGGCATCAAGGTGCCGCCCTGCTTCATCGTGGTCTGCAACAACACGTCCACCTCCAAGCTGGTCTACGATTACATTTCCGGGTTCCATCGTGAGAATGACGACGGCACCACCACACTGATCGAAGGCCGCTTGCCCCTGTTCCGCAACTTCGACGAACACAACAACCAGCTTGCCCGGCCGAACACGCTGCTGATCGACAGCGAGCAGCTTGAATCGGGCGAGGCGCTCGACAAGAAGTTCCGCGACATGGCCGGCGACGAGATTGAGCGGTTCCGCCGCGAGATCAAGGAACGTACCGGCGATATCGTGAAGGCGGAGAATATCTCTGATCAGGAACTGCTCCGCGAGGTGATGAACACCGTCGGCAAGGAAGGCCGCCTGGGGGGCGGTATCCGCTGCGTGGTGTCGGTGTCGATGCTTACGGAGGGCTGGGACGCCAACACGGTTACGCATGTGCTGGGAGTCCGGGCGTTCGGCACGCAACTGCTGTGCGAGCAGGTGATCGGCCGGGCGCTGCGCCGCCAGTCGTATGACCTGAACGAGGAGAACCTGTTCAACGTCGAGTATGCCGACGTGCTGGGCATTCCGTTCGACTTCAACGCCAAGCCGGTGGTCGCACCGCCGCAGCCGCCGCGGGAAACGATCAACGTCAAGGCGGTCAGCCCCGAGCGGGATGAACTGGCCATCGAGTTCCCCCGCGTCCAAGGCTACCGTGTCGAACTACCGGAAGAGCGCCTGGATGCCAAGTTCACGGACGACTCCACCCTGGTGCTGACGCCGGAACTGGTCGGCCCGTCGATCACCCGAGTCGAAGGAATTATTGGTGAAGGTGTCGACCTCAACCTGATCCATACCAACACGCTCCGCACCTCCACGCTGCTGTTCCACCTGACCAAGCGTCTGCTGATGACCAAGTACCGCGATCCCGGCGACGCGCCGGAACTGCACCTGTTCGGGCAACTGAAGCGGATCACCCGGCAGTGGCTCGACAATCATCTGGTCTGCAAAGGCAACACCTACCCGGCGCAGTTGATGTACCAGCAGTTGGCCGACATGGCCTGCGAGCGGATCGTCGCCGGTATCTCGCGACATTTCGTCGGCGAGAATCCGATTAAGGCCGTGCTGGACCCGTACAACCCGGTCGGCTCCACGCGGCATGTGAATTTCAATACCTCCAAGACC
>JBGTJT010000594.1:0-3156 GCA_041744995.1 Pirellulales bacterium
GCCCTCGGCGTCGCGTTGTTGCTGGCCAGCTTCGAGTGGACCGCCCGCGAAGGGGGCGCGGCGGTCGCCGTGCTCACGGCGCTGCTGCTGCTCGCCGCCCTGCTCCCCTGCGCGTTGGGCGAGTTGGTTGTCATGCCCGTACTGTGGGCGGGCGTGTTGATCGCCCTGTCAATCAGTCTGCTCGGCCTGGGCAAGACCAAACTCGGCGTCGTCAGCGGCGTGGCGGCATTGTTCCTCCGCGATCTGGCCGGACCCTATTGCGCCGGGGCGTGCCTTTACGCCTTATGGAAGAAGCAATATCGCGAGGCGGCCGGCTGGGCGGTCGGCATCGCGATCTACTTTGTCTTCTTTGCCTGGCACGCCGCCCAGGTGGCGGCGCATCTGCCGGCCGACGGACATGCCCACGCGGCAAGCTGGATCCAACTGGCCGGCGCGCCGTTTGTGCTGGCGACCGCGCAAATGAACACCTTGCTGCTGTTGTCGCCGCAATGGCTGACGGCGATCTACCTGCCGCTGGCGCTGTTGGGCTTTGTAAGCTGGACCACCGACGCCGGCCAACGCGCCGGCCTGGCGGCGGTCGGCTACTTGCTGCTGTTTGCGCTGGTCGGCCAGGAGTTCAACCAATACTGGGGCGCGCTCACGGCGCCGCTGCTGTGCCTCGGCGCGGGGCGAGCGCCGCTGGCAGTCTGCGATCTATGGCGGGCCGCCCAGAGTGAGGTTGCGCGATCCGAATCGCGCGGCGTAGCCAACGGCGGCGAGGAGTCTAGCGATAATATCGAAATCCATATCACTTCAGCCATCTGAAGCAAAACCCTTCTCCCCTTGGAGGTCGTGCAGCTTTTAACTAGTTGATGCGGTGAGATTTAGCCCCGAAGGGGCGGCCCTATGATAGCCTGGGGCGTAGGACAGGCAATCGCAAAGCGATGCCTGACCGCAGCCCCAGGTTCGATGGTGGTGTGAACATTCGGCCGAGCAACAAGCGAAGCGGGCCGACTTCGCAGAAACGAGGCCGAAACACGCCGACGCTGCTAGTTCTAGTTCGATGGGCCACCGTCTGCGTATTGCGGCCTCGGCAACACCCTATATAGAAAAGAGCGTCGTGCTCGGCCGCTGATTGTTCTTCATCGTGCCCCGGGATTCCGCTCGGCTATCGCCTCGTTTACCCCGGGCTTTCATAAGGTCGCCCCGTTGGGGCTAAAGGCCGACCAGCAAACCACTTAAAAGCTGCACGACCTCTTTGGGAGAAGGTGGCTGCGCAGCAGACGGATGAGGGCGCGCCGCTAATCCGCGCTGTCCCAAGAATACTTGCGGCACATACCACCCTAGCACCGCGCCCTCATCCGGCCTTCGGCCACCTTCTCCCGGAGGGAGAAGGGTTGGTTACGCCCGTGCCCTGCGTGCTGCAGACGGCTGTAGTGTTACGGATTTCGATATTCGTGCTTGGAATGCTGGAATTGCCCTAAACCCGTTCGCTCAACTTGCGGGCGAGTCGATCCAGGGCGCGGCTTTTGTCCTTGTCGCTGATATGCACGTGCAACAGGCTCATGCCGGAGTCGTCCGCCCAGGCCTTGCGCAAGGCGTCGTCGAATTCGCCCTCGGTGTGGATATCGTAGCCGGTGCCGCCGCCGAGGACTTCCGGCAGCTTGTGATATTTCCAAGGATGGATCTCGTTGAACTCCCAATCGCCGGCGTGCAGAAACCGTTCCGTGCCGTAGCCGTGGTTGTCGAGTACGATCACGATCGGCGCGAAGCCGTGCCGTACGATCGTCGACAGTTCCATGCCGGTCATCTGAAAGGCGCCGTCGCCGGCGATCACCACCGCCCGCCGGTCGGGCCGGGCAAACATCGCGCCGACGGTCGCCGGCACGGAGAACCCCATGCTGGTGTAGTAGGCCGGGCTGAGGAATTCGGTCTGCCCGTGCGTGACTAGTTCGGTGGCGGCGAACAGGGAGTCGCCGATGTCGGCGATGACCATCGTGTCCGCATCGAGCGATTCGTTGAGCCGGGTGATCATCCGCTCGATGGTGATCGGGGCGTCGGCCTTTAGTTCGTACTTCTGCTGGTCGATCTGTTCAATTTTCGGCGGCAGCCGCTCGACTGTTTTGGGCCGCGAGTCGGCCAGTTGACGGAGGAAATCGGAGAGCAGCACTCCGTGGAAGTTGTGGTAGCCGATCCGCAGTTGCTCACTGGTCACATACACGCACCGCGCCGGATCGAGGTTGGCCGTGTAGATGCCGAGATTGATGTCGCTCATGAACGTCCCCAGCAACAGCACGCAATCGCTCTCCTCGACGAACTGGGTGACTGTTTCGTCCCCGAGGGCGCCTTCGTAGAGACCCGCATACAGCGGGTGCTTTTCGCTGATCACGCTCTTACCGAGCATGGTAGCGGTGATCGGAATCTTGGCGTCTTCGGCCAGTTGGAGCACTTCCTGCTGCAAGTTGAATCGATGGATCTCCACGCCGGCGATGATCACCGGCTTCTTGGCCCGCTCCAGCCATTGCTTGGCTTCGGCGACCGCCTCCCGCAGCGCGTTCGGCTCGCTTTCGTGCCGCGGCGTCTGATAACTGGGCAGCACTTCCGGCACGACCGAGACCATGTCGCGGGGAATCTCCAGGTAGACCGGCCGCTTGTAGCGATTGCAGGCGTCGAGCACGCGGTCGATTTCGCGAAACGCCACGGCCGAGTCGTTCAGTTCGCTGCCGGCGATGCAGATCTTCTCGAACACTTCCAACTGCGTGCGAAAATCGCGCACGCGGTGATGCAGCAGCGGATTGTTGTACCGCTCCCGCAGTCCGGGCGAACCGCTGATAACCACCACCGGCGACTTCTCGGCGTAGGCGCCGGCGATCGAGTTGCAGAGGCTGAAGCCCCCCACGCAGTACGTCACGCAGACGGCACCCATGCCGTTCACCCGGGCGTAGGCGTCGGCGGCAAAGCCGGCGCAGTCCTCGCGGGTGCAGCCGACCGTGCGGATCGGGCTGTTCTCCAGCATGCCGTAGAAGCTCAGCACGTAATCGCCCGGGATGCCAAACACGGTGCCGATGCCGTAGTCCTGCAGCCGTTGGATCAAGTATTCGCCGATGGACATCTGTTCCACGGACTTGCGGCCTCGTTCATGAAGGTTGGGTTGCATGGGGATCGTATGGGGTTGCG
>JBGTJT010000595.1:0-9788 GCA_041744995.1 Pirellulales bacterium
ACCGGACCCGCCGGATGCTGGCGGCCGACTTGCGGGCGTGCAGGGCGATCACCGCGTCGGCCGGCTGGCCGGTGTACGACTCGGCGAGGGTTGTGCGATGCCCTAGCCGGCAGAGCAAAGTCGCCCAGCGTTCGGCGGTGAGGCGATTGCCTTTGCGAGATCCCCGCGGCGCGGGCGTAACAATTAGGATGCGGCTCACGAAACACCAGCTCGGCTGGACGGCGACGAGGGGGATGGGAAGCGAAGCAATGCTACTTGCGTGCCGATTCTAACCCGCAGCCCAGCCAGTGCAAAGCGGCCGCCGCCCAACACGCCTCAAGACTGGCATAATCGCTATCAGCACACCGTCGCCGTCGCCGATATCTGCGGATCGCGCCGTAAAATCGTCACGCTGGCGGACTTCGTGAAGTAGATTGCGGTCGCAACTCGATAATGGATCATGGTGGAAAGTTTGTCGCGTGCAGGCGACGGGAGAGAACGACTATGGAAATCAATCGCAATCAGTACTTTATGATCGGCATCGTCTTGGTGCTGCTTGGTCTCCAGTTTCGGCTGGTCGATCGCTTCGTGCTCAATCAGCCGGTGAGTCAGTTCATCGCCGAAAAGAAGATGAAAGTGCAGCAGTCCCAGCAGCAGCAGCCGGCGCCGTTCACCGCCTCGACCCACAACTTCATGACCTCGGCCGGCATGGTCCCCAATCAGGTCGTCGTACTGCCCGAATGGCTAGGCTACGCCTTGATGTCGATCGGAGCGGTCCTCGTGCTCCATTCGCTGGCAATGCCCCGGCCGAGTGGATAGGGGCCGTACAGGCGCCCCGCTGGGGAGAACTTCGAAGTTCTAAAATCCGAAATTCGAAATCCTAAATCCTACACAATGTTCGAATGACGGAATGCTTTAATGTCCAAAACGGTCGAGCGCTAACGTTTCCGACATTCGAATTTGGAACATTCTGATTTGTTTAGGATTTCGAATTTACCCCTCCGTGTCTTTTGCGCCGCAGAAACCCCTAAAAACCTGTCGCTTCCGTTGGCAGGTAGCGGCGGCCGGTGGAGGCTTCGATGCGGTTTCGCAGCGGGCTGAACGGCGTTAGCCGCACGTCGGCGGCCGAGGCTTCGAACACGCCCTGGCCGGGGATGGAGAGCCGCACGTTGACGAGTCCCTGCGGTCGGATGGTCGACCGCTCAGCCGGATCGAAGGCCTGATAGGGGAGATCGAAGATATAGCCGGCCGGCGAAAAATGCCGTTTGTCCAGCAGCACGACCCAGCGGCCGAGCCGATCGAACGATTCATGGCGCGTCGGCGGAAGCGGCCTCTGTAGCGAGCGGCGGTCGCCGAACAGCTCGATTTCCACCGTCCCGGTGGCAGCCACGAGACGACCCCAGCCGTCGAGCGGCGCGATCGCGACCGTCAAACCGTCCACCGGGACGTCGGCGTCCCAGTTGGCCGCCACGGCGTCTACCGCCACGCTCCGCACGTTCACAACAGTGCGGGCTGCGGTTGGAGCCACGATTGGGGCCTGCCTCGGTCGCGGCAGTTGTTCAGGTACGGTCGTTCCTGCGCCGCTTGCCGCATCTCCGGGACGAATCGAAACGAACTCCTCAAGCCGAGCTTGCAGTTGCTCCGCGGTCAGCTCCTCGCCCGCCACTTGGATTCGAGCCACCCGCGTCCACACGATGCGGCGCAACAGCGTGGCGGTGGCGGTCTCGAACCGCAGTACCAGGCGGTCCGCGTTGCTACTCGCGTCAATCGGTGCGGTCAGTCGACTGCCATCGGTCAACAGCACTGTGGCATCGGCCGCCAATCCAGCCGTGGCCTCGGCCGCCCATTCTACCATGGCCTCGGCCGGCGGCTGCCCGGGGGCGTTCGGAACGAATGAAGTGCAACAGGCGGCAACGACCAGGGCACGGGCAACGACAAGGGTACGGGAGGTGAGCATAAGGTGGATTCCGGCGGTCGGGGTGCGATAGCCGGTGTTAAGGCAACCTCCGTACCAGGCGGCATTCGGTGGACGTCGCGGGCGACGCAACCCCAAGCAGGCCGGGCGGTTGTGCCAACCGATGCCGCGTCATGGCCGGTTGACTTTCTCGCCCGGCCGTGGCGGTCGTGCCACATCGCGTTGACAAATGTCATCACGCCGACCACGTGCAGCCGCGGTTGCAGCGAGTTTCCCGGTTGTGTCGAGGGCGCTGCTGGCGACGGTTGTATTTTCAGGGACGAGACAAGGGGCGAAGCTGGCGGCTGGGGGGCCGCGGCGTCGATTAAGGAAGATGCATGGAACAGCGCCGTCCTACGCACCGCGAGTGAGATCCTCGGAGGGATCGATTCGCCGCAACTCTCCATCGCGAGAATGCCGATGAATCGTCGCGCCCCTTTCAGTCCTTCTGTGAAAATGCCCGTAGCGTGGCAAACCGTGGTCGCGGCCGCTTTTGCGTTGCTGCTGTTCGCGTGGATGGCGGTTGCGTTGAGTTTTGCCCAGTCGGGCGACGAAACGGGCTTCGGCGGCAACTTCAACGCCGATTTCCGCCAGCCGTCGGCCCAGGAGCAGGACGGAAAAGGGGGCATCCGCTACCGGGAAGGCACCAAGCTGATCGACCGCACAGGCCATTTTCGCGTGCAGGGGGACCAGGTTTTCTATTACATCGATGACGGCCAGCATCGCTTCACCGGGCTTCCCAACCTCAATCTGGAGCGGGTGGCGCTGGCCATTACCGACGACGCCAGCCAACTCGAATGGAGCGTGACGGGGGTCGTTACCGAGTATCGCGGCACAAATTTCATCCTGGTCGAACGGGCGATCCTCAAAACCAAGGGCGCTCGGGGCGCCCGCCTTGATTGATGCGACTGCTTGACCGGTTGGCGCGGCGAGTCTATCATGCGGGCTATTGACGCCTTAAGGCTTTTCGGCCCAAGGGGTAACACGTTTTCTTTCCAGTCATCCAGACCGGCCGGTGGTGGTTGGTTGGCGGCCGGCGAAAACCCGCTTCAAATGAATTGGCCCAGTGGGAGCAGCGCGCATGCAGACGTCCAATCGAATGAGTGTTAACGAGGTCGGTACCGTATCGGTCGTTCATTTCAAGGACAAGAAAATCCTGGACGAGGGCAACATCCAGGAGCTCGGCCAGGAGTTGTTCGCGCTGGTGGAGGACAACGGTTGCAAGGCGTTGTTGTTGAATTTCTCCGACGTGGAGTTTCTCTCCAGTGCGGCGCTGGGCAAACTGATCACGCTCGACCGCAAGGTCAAGGAGAACGGCGGCAAGTTGAAGTTCAGCAACATCCGGCCGGAAATTTACGAAGTCTTCGTCATTACCAAACTGCATAAACTGTTCGACATCAAGGACGACGAGGCCGACGCCTTGGCGGCTTTCTAGCCGTGTACGTGAAAATCCCCTTCGCGGAAAAGATGTTTGCGGCAGTTCAGATTCGCTCTCGGGCGAATCGCAATCGTTTCCGAGAGTTTGGCGAACCGTAGCGTTCTTTTCCTCCGACTCCCTTGTTCTTCCGGCGACGCGGCCGGCGGCAGAGGCTCATGCAGAACGCGCACTGGATTTGGTCGACGAACCAGCGGATCCCCAGTGAGCGCGGGGCGGGGCAAAATATCGCCGAGGAGATCCTCGCCGCGCTGCGCGAGGCCGACTGGGACGAGAAAGACATCTTCGGCGTTCGCCTATCGCTGGAAGAGGCGCTGGTCAACGCCATCATCCACGGCAACCGGCTGGACAAACAGAAATCGGTTCTGGTCGATTGCAAGATGTCGGCGGAGAAACTGTGGATCGAAATCACCGACGAAGGCCCCGGCTTCCACCCCGAGGAGGTTCCCGACCCGACCGCCCCGGAAAACCTGGAACGTCCCTGCGGCCGGGGGATCATGTTGATGCGCAATTTCATGTCGTGGGTGGAATACAGCCCCCGCGGCAACCGAGTCACCATGGAAAAGCAACGCAGCGACGAGGGCGACAAGGCGGCAAGTGAGAACAGGGACGGTTAGGCGTGAGGCTTGAGGCTACAGGCTTGAGGTGGCAAGGGAAAGCCGCGACAGTTAGCCGGGCGAACCCGCCGGACCGCCTGGCCGTCATGCCAGCGGGCGTTATCGATCCCATTTTCCGACATCTGGCGCATCGCCGACTCACTTGGCAAAAAAGCGGCCGGTATTGCAGTCGAGCGGGTGATTGTTTATTTTCAAAGTTTGCACCGATCCCCTGTAGCTCAGTTGGTAGAGCAAGCGGCTGTTAACCGCTTTGTCGTAGGTTCGAGTCCTACCGGGGGAGCTTTTCGTTTTTCTACGAGTCAAGCCGACACACGAGTTTACGCCCGACGCCGAGAGATCGGCCGCCGGGCGTTTTGCGTTTACGGCCAGTTCCCGCAAGGGTTTGCGCGAACTCGGCGGCGAGGTCGGGCGTCTCTGTTTCGAGAGATTGTTTCCGGGGTGCGGAAGGAACCCCCACGGTTCCCGTCGCAGCCCAGAATCTCGGTCCAAAACTCTCGGAATCTCTGATTAACAGACCCCTCGGAGTTAACAGAGCGGTTCCTTCCGCACCCCGGTTCGTGATCTCCAACTCGCGCGATGCGGCGTCAAACCGTCGCCCCGAACAAGGCTCCCACACCTGCCGTTAGCGCCATCGCCAGCGCACCCCAAAAGGTGACTCGAAAAGCAGCTTTCACTACTGGAGCACCACCGGCATAAGCTCCGAAGCCGCCCAGTAGCGCGAGGAACAAAATGGCGGAGCCGATCACCACGGGAATCAAAGCGATTCTTGGCGCGAGGAGTACAACGAGGATCGGCATCACCGCGCCGACGGCAAAGGTGGCGGCCGAAGCGAATGCCGCTTGAATAGGCCGTGCGCTTGACATATCCGAAATGCCAAGTTCATCGCGGGCATGCGAGCCGAGCGCATCGTGCGCCATGAGTTGCTCGGCGACTTGTTTGGCAAGTTCCTCATCAAGTCCACGTTTGACGTAAACGGCAGCCAACTCTTCATGCTCGAATTCGCTATTGGCGGCGAGTTCCGTGCGTTCGCGCTCGAGGTCGGCCCGCTCCGTGTCGGATTGTGAACTGACCGAGACATACTCGCCCGCGGCCATCGACATGGCGCCTGCAACCAAGCCGGCAACACCAGCCACCAGAATCTCGCTGCTGGCGGCATTGGCGGCCGCCACACCGACGACCAGACTTGCGGTGGACACAATCCCGTCGTTCGCCCCCAGCACCGCCGCGCGGAGCCAGCCGATGCGATCCGTGCGATGTTGCTCCAAATGCAGTGCTCTCATATCTGTCTCCAGGAGCCTTATCGCTCCCTTTCAGGGACGCCCCCGGCACGGGATCGTGGCAATGCAGGCGACCCATTCACCAATTCCGTCATTCGCCATCTCAACCGGGTAGGTTAACAGATAGAGGCTGTTAACCCAACTGTCCCGCCAGGCAGCGCACCCGTCGCCAAGCGAAGGTCGCTGTAGGCCACTCCACCAGGAGCTGCCCCATGCGACCTTTTGATGATTCTCGTCTGACGCCCGACGATCGTCGGGCCGAAGTGGCCAGTATCTTGGCCGCCGGCGTTCTGCGTCTCTCCTCGCGATTTTTCTTCTTGCGACGCCCAGCAAGAGGCCTGCCGCGCTTACATCGATTCGCAGCCGGGCTGGGTCGGGGACGATCAGCGGTACGATGACGAGGGCGCGTCGGGCAATGGTAAGACGAGCAATCGGACAAGGCTTTTGGGCGCTTATCGCTTAATTTCCGACGTTGCGACCCGATGCTTCAGCACCTTGCCGTTGAACGGGTTCGGCGACGTGTACTCACCAGCGGCGGTCAGCACGTCCTGGCCGATCGAGAGTTCATCGACCGGTTGCTGCGGAATCAAGCCCGGCGACGGCTCTCTGGTTGTCTGGCCGTTGACCGTCAGCGTCAACGAGTCCTTCGCGATGCGGGCCTCCAGTTCGATTTTGCCTGCCACTTTGGTCGACGCCGACAACCGGGTCACTTCGCCGGAGATCCGCACGTCGAGCACGGGCAGTCCATGCATAAAGTGTAACGAGTAGCCATGCACTCGGCCTCCCTGCGCCAACACGACGCCGTGCGGCTGATCCGCTTCGACCGAAGCCGTCATGGCAATCTCGCGACCCGCGATCTGTGGCGTTTTGGCGCCCGCTTGCGGTCGGCTGTTTGGATCGACCGGTTCCGGGTAGGTTGCCAGTTTGGCTTTCAGCGCCTTCAAAACCTCCGGATGCTTGGTCGCCAGGTTCTCGGTTTCCCACGGATCGGTTGCATAGTCGTACAACTCGTATTCGGCGGAATCTGCCGGAGCGCCAGGCTTCTTCCATTCGACCAATCGATACCGCTCGGTCCGGATCGCCCGGCCCAGTTTCCGCTTGGGATAGGCATGGTAAGCGTGGTCGCGGACTCGCGCCGTTGGATCTTTCAGCACCGGCGCCAGGCTGACGCCGTCGATCGGCTGCGGTCCGGTCGGAGCGGGCAAAGAGGCCAATTCCGCGAGCGTGGGGAAGATGTCGACGCTCTCGGCAAGCTGTTGCGTACTGCAGTTCGGCGCCGCCGTTCCCGGTGCGACGAACACGAGGGGGATGCGATTTGCCTGCTCGTAATTCGTGTGCTTGGTCCAGATGCCCAAATCGCCCAGATGAAAACCATGGTCGCCCCACAGGACGATCAGAGTATTGTCGGCTAGTTCGAGTCGGTCGAGTTCATCGATCACCTTGCCAATCTGCGCGTCCACGAAACTCGTGGATGCGTAGTAACCATGGATCAGCTCCCGTTTCAGTTCATCGCTAATCGCGCCTTGCTCCGGCACGGGCTTGTAGTTGCTGATCTCGCCGCCCCGTTTTCCCGCCACGGCGGGCGCGCCGACCGGCAGCTTCTCGAACTTCGGCATGGGCAGCTTGGCCGGATCGTACAGGTTCCAGTATTTCTTGGGCGCGCTGAACGGCAGGTGAGGCCGCGCAAAGCCCGCGACGATGAAAAAGGGCGTGCCATCGTCCGCGATTCGCTGCTTGGCCGCCTGCAGCCGTTTCACGGTTTCCGCCGCGACCCGGCCGTCGGCGTAGCTTATGTCGGCGACGTCCGGCGATTCGAACGCAGCGCCTCGCGGCAACGAGCGGATCTCGCCCAGTTTTTGATTCGTGAAGTAGGCTTCCTCCCGCGTCAGCAAGCCGCCGTCGGTGCTGGCCGGATCCACATATTCAATTACCTTGTCGTGGAAGTGCGGCACGCTGAACGAGTCGGGGTCGCCATGGTTGCCATGTCCGATGTGGTACACCTTGCCTAGCGATTCCGTGCGGTAGCCATATTTCGCAAAATACTGGGGCATGTTCACCGCATCGGGCACGATTTCCCGCAACTGGCTGCCCAGTCCATACAGGCCCGTCGAAGTGGAATGAGAACCGAGCATCAGCGTGAATCGAGAGGGAGCACAAACCGCCTGGTTGCAATACGCCAAATCGAATCGCATGCCGCGGGCCGCCAGCGCATCCAGATTCGGCGTCTTCGCCACGGGATCGCCGTAGCTGCCCATGACCGGCTTCAAGTCATCCACCAAAATCAGCAGCACATTCGGCCGGTCGGCGGCCTGCGCAAGCAGTGGAACCAAAAACAAGAACGCCGAACATAGGGCAAATCGTAAAAAATAGGTCATGTTGCTCCCAGCTTCTTCTGGCGGCCTTGAGAATGCACCAAGCCATGAGGATAGGCCATTACCACTGAATCGTCCAGGCGTTCAGGGCCGCACGTTCGGGGCCACAGTCTGTTCGGGGCAGCAGTCCAACTGGGCGCCGAACACTGGCAGAACCATCGCGCAGAATCATCGCACAGAATCAGCGCATGCTATCGCCGCGTGGCCAGGTTTGATAAACTCACATCCGGTACGAACCGTCCCCTCTTGGGGACCAGGCGATTGCTAACAACTTTCCGACGACGTGACGACCGCAGACAGGCCCCGGCATGACCGACGACACCGTCTCCGACCTCTCCTATGCCGACACCCTCTGGAAAGCCGCCGACGCGCTGCGCGGGCAGGTCGATGCGGCCGAATACAAGCACGTCGTCCTCGGACTGCTGTTCCTCAAATACATCTCCGACAGCTTCCAGTCGCGGCGCGATGAACTGGAAGCCGAACTGACCAAGGATGGCATCAAGGGCAAGCAACTGGAAAACCTGCTCGAATCGCGGGACGAGTACACCGCCGAGCGGGTCTTCTGGGTGCCGCCCGAATCGCGCTGGCCCAACCTGCAAAACCAGGCGACCCGTGCGGACATCGCCACGCTGATCGACGACGCCATCCTAGCCGTCGAGCGTGACAACCCGAACCTGAAATCCAAACTCCCGCGCGACTACGCTCGCCGTGGCATCGAGCCGATCAAGATGAAGGGGCTGATCGATCTGATCGCCGGGATCGGCTTCAAAGGCACGCGCGACAGGGCGCGCGACATGCTCGGCCGGGTGTACGAATACTTTCTCGGCAAATTCGCCGCCGCCGAAGGCAAACTCGGGGGCGAGTTCTACACGCCGCGGTCGGTGGTGCGCGTGCTGGTCGAGATGCTCGAACCGTACCAGGGCCGCATCTATGACCCAGCCTGCGGTTCCGGCGGCATGTTCGTCCAGTCGGAAAAATTCGTCGAAGCGCATGGCGGGCAGCGCACGGACGTCTCCGTCTTCGGTCAGGAATCGAACCCGACCACGTGGCGACTGGCCCACATGAACCTCGCCATCCACGGCATCGAAGCCAACCTCGGCCCCCAGCCGGCAGACACGTTTCTTAAAGACCAGCACCCCGACCTCAAGGCCGACTTCGTCCTGGCCAATCCGCCGTTCAACGTCTCCGACTACTCCGGGCCGCTACTGCGGGGCGACAAGCGGTGGGTCTTCGGCGACCCGCCCGTCGGCAACGCCAACTACGCCTGGATTCAGCACTTCATTCACCACCTCGCTTATCCCAATGGCCACGGCGGCGGCGTGGCCGGGTTCGTGATGGCCAACGGCTCGCTCAGCAGCAACACCGGCGGCGAGGGGGACATTCGCCGCAAGATCGTCGAGGCCGACCTGGTCGACTGCATCGTCGCCATGCCCGCGCAGTTGTTCTTCACCACCGGCATCCCCGTCTGCCTGTGGTTCCTGACGCGGGACAAGAGCGGCAAGAACATCCGCAAAGGGACGCCCAATCGCAAGGGCGGCCGCGCCGGCGAGACGCTGTTCATCGACGCCCGCAAGCTCGGCACGTTGCAGACCCGCACGCTCCGCGTCCTCTCCGGCCTGGAAGAGGCCGAATGCGTGGAAGGCACCAGCGACCCTCTCCCCAGCAGCGACATTGGCCGCATCGTGTATGCCTACCGGATGTGGCGCGGCGAGCCGCAGCCTGAGTGGTGGCAGAAGAAAGAGCACGGCGCGTGGAAGTTCACCGCGACGCCCGGCTTCGCCAAGCCGGCGACGATTGAGGAGATCGCCAGGCACGGCCACGTCCTCACCCCCGGCCGCTACGTCGGCGCCGAAGACATCGAAGAAGACGCCGAACCGTTTGCGGAGAAGTATCCGCGCCTCGTGGCGGAGGTGGATGAGTGTTTGGCGGAAAGCGAACGACTCGCGAACGTCATCCGCGCTCAACTTGGGAGGATTGACCATGCCTGACGAAACCAACCTGCCCGCGCCACAGGGGCAGTTCCTCATCTACGCCGACGGTGCCTCGCAGCTTCAAGTTCGCCTGGATGGCAACACTGTCTGGCTCACGCAGAAGCTCATCGCCGAGCTTTACGGCGTGTCGGTGAAGACCGTCAACGAGCACCTTGTGAACATC
>JBGTJT010000596.1:0-7219 GCA_041744995.1 Pirellulales bacterium
CATGGCTTCCCTCGCCGGCAGCGAGAAAAACACTCCCTGCCGTCCTGAAGAACACGAGTTGAATTGATACGAATCCGACATGCCACTGTTGTACTGATCTACCTGATTATTGTCGAACCAAAAAATTCACAGGCTCTGAGGGGTCAGGGGGAGTGTGAGGACTGCAGAAGAATCTGGCAAAAAGATTTTCGGGCAGAAAGATGAAACAGATGGGACGCCAACCGTATCATTTGACCACAGCATCCCCAGGCCCACGAAAAGCATCTTATATTTTTGCCCTCGAATCTTTTTGCCAGTCCTTGGAGCATTTACGTCGCTCGACAACTTCAATGGTGACGACGCTTGCTGTCAGCTATTCGCCGTCCGCAACCAGGAACCGTGTTTTTTTCTAGCTAATCGCTGATCGCTGACAGCTAACCAACCAATCCTTTAATCCGAAAGTCTTTCTCATGAAGTATCGCAACACGTTGTCGGCGGTTGCCGTGGTTATCCTGCTGGCGCTTCTCGGCTGTGCCGAGACGCCGCAGGCCGGTTATCAGAAAACGGTTGAGGCCGCCAAGAGCGGCAACTACGGCGCGGTTTGGGATCGGTTCGACAAGCGGTCCCAAGGTCAGCTTGAAACCATGATGCAGTTGATCCGCATGCCGCTGGTACTCAAGCACACGCTCGCCGGCGACAAGGCCAAGGCCGACCGCATCACCGCCGCCGCAGGGCGGGAATTGTTCGTCCTGCTGATCGAGGAATCGCCCGAAATGAAGCAGAAGATCGCCGACCTCACCGCCAGTGTCGAGTCGGCGACCGTCGAAGGCGACAAGGCGACACTGACCGTCACTAACAACGGCCAGACCGAGCAAGTCAAAATGGTTCGCGAAGACGATGAATGGAAAATCGTGCTGGGCGATTTTTGACCGCTACTGTTTGCGGCGCAGGGTAAAGCCGGTGTAGTGGAATCCTGTTTCGTCCGCCACAATCACTCCGCCGCCCGGGGCCAGGTATTGCTCGATCACGGCGAACGGCGGCAGGGGATTCTCTTGCATCGCCTTGTCGATGCCTTGGAAGAACGGGTTGCCGTCGGCGGCCGTCTTCAAGCGAGACTTGGTCTGGTCGCTGGTCGCCAGTTCGTACATCGCCCGCATCGCCTCCTCGGGCCGATGAAACAACAGCATGCCGGGCTGCGAGCCTCCCTGCTGGCGGCGAATCTTGCTGGAGATCAGCTTGAAGTCCAACTCCTCCGCCAGACCGGCGTCGTTGTCGGCGCTGGACTGAATCACCTTGTGCAGCCCGCTCAGTTGATTGCTGATGAAAACCCGGTCTCCCATGAACATCACACCCGGCGTCGGCAGGCGGAAATTCTCCGCCTCCGGTGCGTCGGGCGGAGCTTGCCCTTCTTGTTGTGCGGCGGCTCGTCGGCGCGGTCCCTCGATCTTTACCTCGTACAGCGTCTGACCGGCATGAATCTGCTTGACCAGGCGTTCGGGGAAGCGGGCGACGGTGCGGTCGAACACCTGTTGAAATTTCTTGGGATCGTCCACCTGAATCGCCGCCACCGTGACCTCGCTGGCAAACACGATCGGCCGTTCGTACCAGGTGCAGAACGAGACCCGCCCGCCGAACTGGCCGAGCAAATCCTGCTCGAAGTCGAGTCCCAGTTCGCGGTCGATCCAGCCGCCAACCCGTTTGCCCAGCTCTCCTTCGCCGTTGAAGCTGTCGTAGAGCGTGGTGAGTTCACCATAGGTGTCGTCGACGTCCCAATGGACCGTCAGGTAGCGGGCGGAGTCGGCCGGAACCCAATCTTCCGGCGTGGTGTCGCCGGTATCGAAGGCGATCATCTTGAGTACGCCCCGGCGGGGACTGTCGGTCAGAACGTGGACGTGATTAATCAGGTCAAAATCCTCGGTGGCCAAGGTCATGCTGCCGCCGACGCCCTTGAGGCCGTCCAGCCCGATGACCGGCAACAGCGCGATGCCGGTCTGGGCGCCGACGTTGCCGCGGGTGGCGCTGCGGGCAAGCAGAATCGGATCGACGAACCAACTGAATTGCGGCGGCTCGTCCCGCCCGCCGCGACAGCGGCTCATGATGGCGGTGAACTTGGGATTGTTTGCCAGTGTGGCGACCGGCTCTGATTGTTTGTCGCCCTCGGCGGCCGCCTCGGCTTTGACGACGTTGTCCCAGCGATTGAGAAACTCCTTGGCGAAGTCGAGATTGCTGCTGAAGACGAAGGTTCCCTCCTTCTCGAAATGCAGGATTCTCCGCCGCTGATTGCCGTCGGGATCCCACACGCGAAACTCGACGTCGCGGATCGTCTCGCTGGAGAACGCCGCTCCGTCGTCGCGCAGCGCCTGCTCACCCCGCTCGAGCAACTTGCGCATGGCCTGCGCCTGCTCGGCCACGTCGATCCAGGCGATCAGCACCGGACGTTCCCCCCGGGGAGCAATCAGCGCCAGCACGGTCTCGCCTTGGGGAAGCGACAGGATCGCGTCGAGCGACACGCCCAACTCGGCGTCCGCACTGGCGGCGGCGAAGGCCTCGCCCAGCGTGCCGTAAAGCTGAGCGACCAGCGGCTTGATCTGTTCGTCGGCGAGGATCTTGCCCAAGCCGGTTTCGTTGAACTTGGCGATCAGCTCCGGCATGTCGCGGGCGCGCAAGTAAAGCACCGTCTCTTCCGGCAACATCCGCGGAGCCGCGGGGCGTTCGGCCCAGGCGGCCGGTGCGGCAATCAATAGCAACAGTGCCAGAACAAAACGAGCATGCCAGCGAGGATCGATTTGCACCTGAGAACTCCCGGAAGATGGACGGCGCGCCGCGTCGAAAGGCGGCGGGCCTTGTGCATTCTACACGGTTGCCACGCGACTGGTTACGCGTCTCGTTACGCGTCTGGTTACGCGTCGTCGACTTCGCACAAGGGAGTGCTCATCGTCGGCTCGGCCAGCAGTTCCGCCAACGTCGAGCTGCGCAGTGCCGATTCCACGTGCGCCAGGGCGTTGTCCATGCGGCGATGCAGCGGACACAGCCGCACGCCGTGCGACTTGAGATCCAACGGGCAGGTGGTGATGCGCTGGATCGGCTCGACCGCGTTGACCACGTCGAGAATGGTGATCTCGGCGGCGGCGCGCGCCAGAGTCATCCCGCCGCCGGCACCTCGCTGTGAATGGACCAGCCCGGCGCGAACCAGTTCCTGCAGCACCTTGGAGAGATAGGCCGGCGGCACCTTGGTCTTCTCGGCGATATCGGACGTTTTCCAGGGCCGTGGAGGAGGCACGGCCAGACAGACCATCGCCCTGAGGGCGTATTCCACGGTTTGCGAAAACATGAAAATTTCCTCGGATAAACAAATTGGATGTTGACGTCCAGTTTAGAACAAGTATACTGCGAGAATGAATTGGATACAAGCATCCAATTCAGCCAGTTCATCTCTCTCGACCCAGATTTCTTGCTTTTAACGGAGGCGGAACATGCGACATATTGACGAACCTCGATTGGAAACCGACCTCGAATACCGGTTTCAATATCTCTGCGACTTCATGGGCTTTGGCGGCGCCGATATCGCGGCGATCCATGGTGCGGCCGAGCCGCTGGGGCCGCTGGTACCTTCGCTGGTCGACGCGGTTTACGACAAGCTGTTCGGCTACGACGCCACCAAGCGACACTTTGTGCCGCGTCAGAGCGGCTACGAAGGAGACGTACCGACCGACCTGGCCGCCTTGGAGCAATCGCACGAAATGATCCAGTTTCGCAAGCACCATCTTGGCCGCTACCTGACGAACCTGGTGACCAAGCCCTACGACATACAGTTCGTGGGCTATCTCGACCGCGTCGGAAAAATGCACACACCCAAGCAGGGCAGCAAGGATCTGGACGTGCCGTTGGTGCAGATGAACGCCCTGATGGGCTTCGTTTCCGACGCCTTGACCGCAACCATCCTGGGGCTGGGACTCGACCGCACGACCGAAATCGCCACGCTAAGGGCGTTCAACAAGCTGCTGTGGCTACAAAACGACCTCATCACGCGGCACTACCAGCCTGAACCGGCCGCAGCCGCCTGAAGATGCCACAGCCAAGCCGGTGGGGAATTGCCGCAAAGGCGATTCCCGCCGGCGGCCGTTGGGCTACTTGCTCGGCTCGCAGGACTTCATTGCTGTAAACCCTTCTGGAGTCAGGGAATACGCGCCTTTGAAGTTCTCTTTGACGAGCAGGCCCTTATCGGTCAACTGACGCAAGGCGTTCTTCGAGCGTTCCAGATTGGGGCCATAGAAACACAGCATCTGGCCGGGCGACATGAGAAAGCGGCGAAAATCTCGCATCACACGCACTTCGGAGGTGGACAGCATGGGGGAGCTCCCTGGATTAGACAACACGCTAGATAAGTTGCGATATACCCATCATAACGCATTTGGAGCCGAACCACCAGTAGCACGCCTGGAACACCAAGGACGCTGGAACACGACTCTCAAGCCGTTACAGGTCCATTTCCTCTTTCACCTCGGTAAACTTCTCCACCGCTTCCTCCAGGTCGGCGCGACTGTGGGCCGCCGAGAGCTGCACGCGGATTCTGGCCCTGTCCATCGGCACCACGGGGTACGAGAAGCCGATCACGTAGACGCCCTTCTCCAGCAGCCGTTCGGCCATTTCGGCCGCCACTCGCGCCTCTCCCAGCATGATCGGCGTGATGGGGTGTTCGCCCGGCACCAGGTTGAATCCGCGTTGGGTCATCGCGTCGCGGAAGTATCGGGTGTTCTCCATCAGTTGATCGCGCAACTCGGTGCCGCGCATGATGATCTCCAGCGCCGCCAGCGAACCGCCCACAATCGGCGGGGCGACGGTATTGGAGAACAAGTACGGCCGCGAACGCTGTCGCAGTAGATCGATAATTTCGCGGCGTCCGCTGGTATAGCCGCCGCTGGCGCCCCCCAGGGCCTTGCCCAAGGTGCCGGTAATCACGTCGATCCGATCGATCACATCGTGAAACTCGTGCGTGCCGCGTCCGGTGGGGCCAAGGAAACCGGCGGCGTGGCAATCGTCGATCATGACCATCGCATCGTATTTTTCCGCCAGGTCGCAGATCGCCGGCAGATTGGCGATGTAGCCGTCCATCGAGAACACCCCGTCGGTGGCGATCAGCCGCTTGTCGGCGGACTGTGCCTCCTGAAGTTTGTCCTCCAGATCGGTCATGTCGCTATTCTTGTAGCGGTACCGCTGCGCCTTGCAGAGGCGGATGCCGTCGATGATGCTGGCGTGGTTCAACTCGTCGCTAAGTACCGCGTCGTCCGGTCCCAACAGCGTCTCGAATAGCCCGCCGTTGGCGTCGAAGCAGGATGAATAGAGTATCGTATCCTCGGCGCCCGAAAACTCCGACAGCTTTTGCTCCAACTGCTTGTGGATCTGCTGCGTGCCGCAGATGAACCGCACGCTCGCCAGCCCGTAGCCCCAGCGATCGAGCGCCTCGTGGGCCGCGGCGATCACCTCCGGATGATCGGCCAGGCCGAGATAATTGTTGGCGCACATATTGAGCACGGTGCGGCCGCCCTGCACTTCGATATGCGCCTGCTGCGGCGTGGCGATGGTGCGTTCGTTCTTGTAGAGACCGGCGTCGCGGATTTCAGCGAGCGTCGCTTGTAGCTTGGGTCGAACGGATTTGTACATCGTATCGCTTATTTGTTATTTGTTATTTGTTATTGCTTATTGAATTTGCCGCGAGGACACACGTAGCGCCTCTCCAATAACAAATAACAAATAAGCAATCAGCAATTACCAGTCTTCATCTTACGACGCGGGCGTCGATAATACCCGCCCCCACGGTGTCGCCGTACACGTTGACTGTGGTCCGCAGGCGGTCGAGGAACCAGTCGATCGCCAGGATGGTGCCGATGCCGGTGATCGGCAGGCCGACGGCGGTCAATACGATCACCATGGTGACCAGGCCCGCCTCGGGGATGCCGGCTGCGCCGACGGCCGCCAGCGTGGCAGTGATGAAAATAATCACCAGTTGCGCCAGCGTCAACTCGATGCCGAGCGTCTGGGCGATGAAGATCACCGCCACCGCCTCGTACAGCGCGGTGCCGTCCATATTGATCGTCGCCCCCAACGGCAGCACGAAGCTGGCGGCGCGGTTGGAAACGCCATTGTTCTCCTCGACGCACTCCAGCGAAATCGGCAAGGTCGCCGAACTGCTGGCGGTCGTTACGGCGGTGAGCAACGCCCGCGCGACACCAAAGATATATTGAAACGGATTACGGCGAGCAAACACCGCCAGCAGCACCGTCAGGAACGCCGCGTGCAGCCCCAACCCCAGCGTGACCGTGCCGACGTACTTCGACAGCCGGCTCATGACGTCGAGAAAAGCGGCGCCCCCGCCTTCCTCGGCGATTTTGAAGGCGACCAGCCCGAAGATGCCCAGCGGGGCGAACCACATCACCAGGTGGACCATCTTCATCACCGCTTCGTTGGCCCCGCGGAAGAACCGGATCACCACGTCCGCTTCGTCGCCAATGGTGGTCAGCACACCGCCGAAGATGATGGCGAATACAATCAAGGCCAGCACGTTGGTCGTGCTGGCGGCCAGGAAGATGTTGTCGGGAAACATGCCGGTGCCCGGCTCGCCCGGCTGGCCGCGAAAGACATCGAGCAGCGTGTCGACGGCGCTGGCCCCTTCCTTGGCCATTACGTTCTCCTTGGTGTAGGCGAACGTATCGTCGGCCCCCTTGCCCGGCTCGATGATCTGCACCAGCACGATCCCCATGAACACGGCGACCGCGGCGGTGGTGAAATAATAGAACAACGTCCAGAAACCGATCCGGCCGATCTTCCGCACGTCGCCCAGGCTGGTGATGCCGACGATCATGCTGGTAATTACCAGCGGGATGACCAGCAGCTTGAGCACCCGCAAAAAGAAATCCTCGCCGACGAATTTGGTAAACGTCCAGAGGAAGTTGGCCAGGTGGTAGTTGAAGCTGGCCCGATACTGTTCGTCGTCGGTTTCCTCGACCAGCCTTTCAAGCTGCCCGATTCGTTCTTCGATTTGCGGCACGTGCGCCCGCAACCGGTCGGCTTCCGCCGGCTCGGCTTGCTCGATCTGGGCGGCCCGGTCGAGCTTCTGCTGCTGGGCCTGTTCTAGCTCCTCGATCCGCTCGCTCGGCCCCCCCGCGGCCAGCCACATCTGCTCGCCGTAGAACGTTCCGAGCAGCACCGCCAGCAGCACCGTCAGGAACGCCGCGTGCAGCCC
>JBGTJT010000597.1:0-4741 GCA_041744995.1 Pirellulales bacterium
GCCGTATTCGACGGTGTCGGCGGACTGCGATCGTCGCCGATGATGCCCGAGGGCGCCGGCTCGGCGATGATCGAGCTAGCGGCCGTCTGGGCGGAACTCGACGAAGGGGAATCGCCACTCGGTTCATCCAGATTAACCGTCGCCCCCGCGTCGCGTAGTTGCTTGTCGTAGTCCTGCCGGCGCGCGTCGTCCAGTAACGTCGCCTTGGCCTCGCGAAGATGGTCGAGCAACTGCGACCAATGCCGGGCATGATTGCCGGGGCGAATGGCCCGTACCCGGGCGAGCTGGCTGTCGGCGGCGCGGGTGATTTCCGCCCGTTCGGCGGCAAACAGCGGCAGCCCTAGCAACTCGTAGTGGTTTAAGTCGCCGCCGAAGCAGTCGATTCCGAGCCATTCCGCGTAGGGATTAAAAGCATCAGTCACAACGGATCCGCCTTGGGAATGAATTTCGGGATGAAACGCGCCTGCTATCTGGGACGATGGCGGCTAACTATTCGTGCCCAGGTTCCTTAAATATTCACGCAAAAAGTTACTCGCGCCCAGTATAATCGAGGCCGTTCGATCGCCGAGAGAGGCGCCGGCGTCAGTGGGCCGCGCCGCATACTTATTGATGTGCTGTAACGGACTGACAACAGGGGACTTAAGGTAACCGCCCCAAGCAAACCTGTCGCAAAAAGCTCCCCACCCCGGCGGTTGCGTTGAGGCGGCCCGTTGGCGATACTCCTTTGATTATCCGCGAATCCGCGGCGATCTTCAAGCGAATAGCCTCCGGCTGGCGGCAGTTTGCCAGGAATGCCCGCCGGCGGCCGAGCGTGGGGCGATTGGGGAAAGGTTGAACGTGAAGGAAATAACAGAAGGAAATGCCACGACGGCGGAACTGATCGCCTCGCCGACTCGTCTAACCTGCCATGGCGGCGTGGCCCTCGACTGGTCGTGCCGCGACGAATGCATCTGTTGAATCTCTATTCTCGAACTTGTCTGAGGAAGCGGAACCATGCGTAAGTCCTCCACCCATTTGTTGGCAATCGCTTTGTTGGGAGCCTTTTTCGTGGTCGCCTGGTCGCAAGCCAGTCGTTCGGCCGACGTGGCGCCCGAGACCTTGCGGCCCGCCGCCAGCGAAAAGATGCAGCAGGGCAACTTCAAGGAGGCCTACGATCTGTACCGCGAGATCACGCTCTCGGATCAGGCCGATCCGATGACGGTGGGAGACGACTTGCGGCAGGCGGTGCAATGCCTGCAGCGGATCAACCGCGTCGAGGAGATCGACGCCTATGTCGAGGAAGTGATCGCCCAGCACGACAAGAACTGGCGACTGCTGTGGGCCGCGGCGGAAACCTACATGGGGCTGCCGCATCAGGGCTTCATGATCGCCGGCGAGTTCCAGCGCGGACCACATCGCGGCGGCGGCAAGGTCGTCAATTCGATCGAGCGCGATCGGGTTCGCGCCTTGCAACTGATGAATCAGGCGATTCCGCTTGCCGTTGACGATCCCAACACCCGGCAAGTGTCCGATTTCTACCTGCAACTGGGCAACATTCTGCTGAACAACCGTGGTTTTTACGAATCGTGGCGGTTGCAGTATCTGACCGATCTGGAAACGCTGCCCGACTACGAAGACGGCTGGCAATATCATCGCGGCTACAACGGGGCGCCGGTCGACGCCGAGGGGAACCCCGTGTTCCACGAAGCGCCCCGCACCTGGGAGCAGGCCAAGACCGACGGCCAGCGATGGCGCTACGCCTTGCAGCAAGCGGTGGAGTACGTACCGGATCGCCTAAATCGCGTCCGCGTGGAACGGGCTCAGTTCCTGTGGCAGCAGTTTGGCGTGCAGACGATGGCCCAATTTGGCGGCTTCTTCCCGCGGCGACCGCAAGACGAAGACCAGGCCGACACCGGCACCTTCGCGGTCAGTTCGCTCAAGGACAACGAAACCATCGCCCGGTTGGCCACCGGCATCAAGCGGTTTGAACTGCCCGACGAGCACAACTTTCTCAAGCTTTACGAAGCGGTTGCCGACGACCCGAACAACACCCAATACGTGCGCACCTCGTTGCACCAGTTGGGGCAGATCTACATGAATCGCCGCCAATACCCGCGAGCGGCCGATTGGTATCGCGAGCTGGTGAAGCGGTTTGGCCAAGGCCAGGAGCAACTGAATCAGATTGTCGACAACTGGGGCCGCTTCGAGCCGATCAGCACGCAGGCCGCCGGACAGGGGGCGACCGTCGAGTATCGTTTCCGCAACGGCAAGGATGTCGAACTGACCGCCTGGGAAATCAAGGTGCCCCAACTGCTCGACGACGTAAAGGACTATCTCCGCAACAACCAAGGGGGCCGGCTCGATTGGAATCAGCACAACGTGGGCAACCTCGGCTATCGCCTGGTGCATCAGAACGAGAACAAATACCGCGGCAAACAGGTCGCCCAGTGGAAGTTGGAACTTGTGCCCCGTCCGGCGCACGTCGACAGCCGCGTAACGGTCAACACGCCGCTGCAGAAGCCGGGCGCCTATCTGCTGCGGGCCGACATGCAGGACGGAAACGTCAGCAACATCATCGTCTGGGTGGCTGATACGGCGATCGTCAAGAAGCCGCTCTCTGAAAAGATGTATTACTACGTGGGGGACGCGGTCGACGGCAGCCCGGTCGACGGCGCCACGCTCGATATGTTCGGCTTCCGGCAGAGGTATCTACCGAACAATCAAGTGGTAGTCGACACGATTGAATCGAAGCTCACCACCAACAACGACGGCGAGGCATTTTCGTCCCAGAACAACCAGCCGAACAACTACCAGTGGTTGATTACGGCCACCAAGGGCGAAGAGCGGTTCGCCTATCTCGGCTGGACCGGCGTGTGGTACGGCAACTATCACGACCAGGACTACACCGCGGTGCGGGTGTTCCCGATTACCGATCGTCCGGTCTATCGGCCGGAGCAGAAGGTCCATTACAAGCTGTGGGTGCGTCGTTCGCAGTACGACCAGGCCGAGACCTCGCAGTTTGCCAATCAGAAGTTCCCGTTGCGTATTTATAATCCCAAGGGGGAGAAGATCGTCGACACGGTCGTCACCAGCGACGAGTTCGGCGGCATCGAAGGCGAGTTGGAACTCCCCAAGGAAGCGGTGCTGGGCGTTTATCGCTTCAATCTGGAGCGCGACCACAACTTCGCGGGGCGGCTGCTAGGCGGCGGCGAGCCGGTCCACGGCGGCGGCACGTTCCGGGTGGAGGAATACAAGAAGCCCGAGTTCGAAGTCACCATCGACGCCCCCAGCGAACCCGTGATGCTGGGCGAGCAGATCGAAGCGACGATCAAAGCCAAGTACTACTTTGGTTCTCCGGTAACAGGCGCCAAGGTCAAGTACAAAATCTTTCGCGATTCGCACACTCAAAACTGGTATCCCCATGATCCGTGGGATTGGCTCTACGGCCGCGGCTACTGGTGGTTCGGCCAGGATTACAACTGGTACCCCGGCTTCCGGCATTGGGGCTGCGTGGCGCCGTTGCCGTGGTGGTGGCAAGGCCAGCGGCATACGCCGCCGGAATTGGTCGCCGAGGTCGAGGCGCCGATCGAGGCCGACGGCACGGTCAAGGTGATGATCGACACCACCGCCGCCAAGGAAATGCACGGCGACTTGGATCATAGCTACCGCATCGAGGCCGAAGTCACCGATCAATCGCGGCGGACGATCGTCGGCAGCGGCAACGTGCTGGTGGCCCGCAAGCCGTTCAAGGTCACCGCCTGGACAAACCAGGGTTACTTCCGCGTCGGCGACACGATCGAAGCGCAGTTCCACGCCCACACGCTCGACAACCGCCCCGTGGTGGGAGCGGGCGAGCTGAAGCTGTTCGCCGTCGAATACGCCGACGGCAAGCCGGTCGAACAAGAGCTGCGCAACTGGAACTTGCCCACCGGCGAAGACGGCAACGCGACGCAAAAGATGATCGCTTCCCGTAGCGGGCAATACCGCCTCAGCTACACCGTGACCGACAAGAAGGGGCACGAGATCGAAGGGGGCTACATCTTCACCATTATCGGCGACGAGTTCGACGGCTCCAACTTCCAGTTCAACGCGCTGGAGATGGTGCCCAACAAGCGCAACTTCAACCCGGGCGAATCGGTCAACCTGCAGGTCAACACCGATCAGAACAACAGCACCGTGCTGCTGTTCGTGCGGCCGAGCAATGGCATCTATATCAATCCCAAGGTCGTGCGGGTGAAGGGTAAGAGCTTCGTCGACGAGATTCCGGTCATCAAGAAGGACATGCCGAATTTCTACATCGAAGCGATCACCATCAGCAACGGCAAGCTGCACCAGCAGACGCAGGAGATCGTGGTGCCGCCGGTCAAGCGGATCGTCGACATCGAAGTGCTGCCCAACGAAAAGGAGTATCTGCCGGGCGATAAGGCCAAGGTCAAGCTCAAGCTGACCGACTACGACGGCACCCCGTTGGCCAATGGCAGCACGGTGGTGGCGGTCTACGACAAGTCGCTGGAGTACATCTCCGGCGGCTCCAACGTGCCCGACATCAAGGAATTCTTCTGGAGTTGGAAGCGGCACCATCACGCCAACACCGAACACAGCTTGGCCCGCAGCGAAGGCAACCTGACCTTGCCCAACAAGCCGGGCATGGGCGACCTGGGCGTCTTCGGCCGCACGATCGTGGAAGAGTTCGCCAACGATGCCCCGTTGGCCGAGGCGGCGGCCTTCGGAGGCGGCGGCGGCCGTGGCGAGGCGCAATTTG
>JBGTJT010000598.1:0-5186 GCA_041744995.1 Pirellulales bacterium
CCGCGGTCGGCGGCGTCGGCAAAGCCTTGGCTCAGCGACGAGCAGGCAACGACGATCCCGCCGACGACAACAACCGCCAGCAGCACCAGCGCACCGCGCGCCTGCCACGGCGACAGCGCACGCAAGTGCGAAGGCTGCCAACGGCAGTCTTGGAGCGGCGGAGACTGAAACTCGGGAGTCGGGTGCATGCGCAAGTTTAGCTTGTCGCCAGCCGTAGCTGAATTCGCGTAGAATTCAGCAGCGGGGGGGAATCGCGCGACGCCTCGGAACTCTGCGCGAGTTCCGCTACGATCGGCCCAACTGCTACGATTGGCACATTTGCTACGGCCCGCCTGGAGAGGACTTGGCGTCGGCGTCGGCAACTTGCCCCTCGCTGACCTCCCCTTCGGGGACGTCGGTCTTAAAGAAGACGGCGAAGCCGATCATCACCACGAAGGCAAATCCCGCCGGGATCGCCCAGAGCGTCCTCCAATCAACGACTTGTAACAGCACTTCGCTGCGCCGCTCGCGGAGCGTGGCCAATTCCGCGCCGACCTGGCGCGCCTGCTGGGCGTTTGCTTCGGTGGCCGGGGCGGGGAACATCAATCGCCACTGCGAAACCAAATAGTTGACTTCTTGTGGTTTGCCCTCGGCGTTGGTGACTGGATTGCCTTGGTCGTCGATAACGAACTTGCGGCCTTCCAAGCGATCCAACTGATCTTGCAGCCTTTGCATTTGGCCGCCAATCGCATTGGCCTGTTCGTCCAAGGCCGTTTTTTCCTCACCTTGAACAGTAAACAGCGGCTCGATGTAGCCGGCGCACTGGGCGCCGATCGCCATTCCCAATCCCAGCGTGAACAGCACCAACATGCCTTGGGCCTGACCGCGTATCTCCTTGGGCGCCGACTTATCCGTGTAGATCTGGCCGGTGACGAAGAAGAAGTCGTAGCAGATGCCGTGCAGCAGGATCCCAGACAGCACCATCCAGGCGATGCCGTCGTCGGCCGCGGTGGCAAACAGGACGTAGCGTACTACCCAGGCAAACATGCCGACAAACAACATCCACTTGACGCCCAACCGCGCGAAGAACAGCGGCATCACCAGCATAAAGACCACTTCGGACATCTGCCCGAACGTCATCTTAAACGCCGGATTCGCCAAGCCGGCCGCGTCGACAAACTTGCCCGCCAACTGATAGTAGAACGCCAGCGGAATGCAAATCAGGAACGAACTGAACATGAAGATCGCAAACGAGGGGCGCTTGAGCAGCACCAGCGCGTCGAGTCCAAACACCTCGTTGATGGTGACCTTCTTGCCTTTCGAAGGAGGTACGGTATGCGGCAAGGTGAGCGCATAAAGGCCGAGTATTGCCGCCGTCGCCGCGGCCACCTCGAACATCTGCAGTGCGGCGTCCCAACGCTGCGCACTGATGAACATCCCTGCCACGATCCAGCCGATCGTACCAAACACGCGAATCAGCGGAAATTCCTTCTCGGGGTTGGTCATCGTTTGCAAGGCGATGGTATTGGTCAACGCCAGCGTGGGGTAATAGCACAGCATGTGCCCAAAGAACAGCAGGTTGATCACGACCGGACTGACGTTCTGCGGCAGGAAGACCGTGACATCGCCGGTGGCATCCACGCCCGGCGCCATCATTTGAACCGCCGCGAACATGGCGGCCGCGCCCAATAGATGCATGGTCGCCAGCACCCATTTAGGTGCGAAAAAGCGATCGGCGATCATGCCCACGAAAAACGGCGAAATCATACCCGCCAGCGGGCCTACCGTATAAGTCCACCCAATCTCGGGGCCGTCGAAGCCGATATTGCCAAGAAACAGGTAGGCCGTCACATACCACGATCCCCACAGGAAGAACTGCAGGAACATCATGATGCAAAGTCTGCCGGCGACCAGGGGATTCATGCGTGGCCTCAAGATTTCGGGCTGCGGCTAAATGCCGGGCGAGGTGTCCATCGCCGAGCGAAAGACCTAGATTCTAGCCGCCGTGCGCATCCGATAAAAGCATCGGAATGAGAAAAATTCACGCGCCCCGCCCGCCACCGCGCAAAAAAAGGGCCGCGTCCCAACAGGAACGCGGCCCGAGTGTTTCCCCTCCAGCCTCCAGCCTCAAGCCTCAAGCCTCCAGCCTCAAGCCTCAAGCCTCCCTAAGGCCGATGGATCGTCAATTTCGCGTCGAGTACCTTGCCGATCCGAGCGCTGGACTCTTCCAGGTGCGCCCGACTGTAGGGATCGAGCTTGACCTTGCCGCCGAGCAGCTTGTCGATCCGCTCCTGCAACTGCTTCAACTCCATATAGGCGATCGTCTGGCAATCCTGCGGCGACGACGTATTGCCTAGCGCCAAGTCGGACAGTTTCTTCAGGTACGACCGCTGCAAGTTGCGGCGCATGCTGCTGATCGCGGGCTTCCGCGTCGTGTACTTGCCCGCCTTGATTTCGTTCACCTCCTCGAAGATGGAGTTGGTCAGCCGTTCCAACAGCTCCGCCGTGGTGAAGGCGTCTTGATCGACCGGCACCCGCAACTCCGAGTCGTGCATCCGGGTGAGCGTCAGCGACGACAACAACTGCTGCAGGATGCGATCCTGCCACATCTCGATCACGCCGTGGACCGGATAGTCGGTGCGGGTGGGCAGGTTTGAACCCCAATGGCTCCAGCGCGAGGGGGCGAGATGGTTGTATAACTCCGGCGGGAAGCTAAACGGCTGCTCGCTGAACACCTGCTCCTCGAGCAGTTGCATGGCGGCCCGTTGTTCGTCCACGCTGACCACGTTGAACGGCGGCGGGGCGTCCTTGTCGCCCTTGTGGCTGCGGTTCATTTCGATGCCGCCGACCGTGCGGGCGGCCATGAACATGGCCGAACCATGCGTGGCGAGCAACGTGTTGAACGAATTGCGGGCGCGGCTCCAATTCTCGCCGTCGCCGACGCTGTTCTCCAAAAGATCGGGCATTTGCTCGGCCACGATTTGCGCCCGCAACTTGGCGAATTCGATCGGATTCTTGCCCATGTCGAAACGACTGGACAACGGATCGGGGTCGATGCCGCGGGTGTCTTCGTCGGTGGCGTATTGCAATTCCGGTTCGCCGCTGCGGGCGGCGATTTTCTTCAACTCCTCGTCGTTGGCGACCGGCTTGTAACCGTATTCAATCGCCCAGATGTCGTAAGGTCCAATCGTTTGGGTGAAGTAATCGCCCTGCGGCTGACCCTTGGGCGCTAAATTCACCGGCAGGTAATCCATCACCGAGGCGCTCAGCCCCGTCTCGCGGGTTTTCTCCACGTTGTGCAGGTCTTCCAGCGGCAGCATGGTGCTGGCCTTGAAATTGTGCCGCAGTCCGAGCGTGTGGCCCACTTCGTGCATGGCAACTTCCTTCAGCCCCTGCATCACCACTTTCTCGAACTCTTCGGCTGAATTCTTCCGGCCCATCATCACCGCTCGGCCCAGCGCCAATTCGTTGGCGTGGCCGTGGCTGAGCATGCAGTGGCGACATTGGTCGCCATGCTGATGCGGCTGGGCGAGCAGATGCTCCTGATACGACTTCAGATCGAGCGGCCCGCCCGTGTGCGCGGCGATCGATTCGGGTGTAAAGGTGTCGAACGTGTTGCGCCAGCCTTCCACGAAGTCGGCGTCGAACAGGATGTCGGCGTCGAGTATCTCGCCGGTGGTGGGATTCACCCGCGTCGGACCGATGGCGAAGCCGGCCCCGGCGGTGATCCAGCGGAAGGTGTTGTAATTGATGTCTTCCGGATCCCAGTCGGCATTGTCCGGCTGCTGCCGGACTTCGATCGCGTTGACGAAGCCCGCCTTTTCAAACGCCTTGTTCCACTCCTCGATCCCTTCGCGGATCGGCTTGCGGTACTTGTAGGGAATGGTCTTTTCAAGCCAGAACACGATCGGCTTCTTCGGCGGCGACAGTTCGGCTTCGGGATCGGCCTTGCGGAGATCCCAGCGATTGATGTAGCGGACGAATCGGTCCTCGTCGCCGCTCTTGGAGAAATCCTTGACCGCCGTCACAAAGTAACCGATGCGGGGATCGGCCTCGCGCGGCTTGTAGCCGGTCTGCGGCAGCTTGCTGATCGAGTAGTGGAGATTGATCGTCACGCCGCGAGTGTCCGGCACGCTTTCGATATATTGGGTGCCGCTGGAGGCATAGGTGGCGGCTACTTCCAATTCGACGTTGTCCTTAAAGCCCTTGACCTGCTCCCAGGTGCTTTTGGCGCGGGAGAACGAAAAGCCCGGCAGCGATTGGCTAAGCTGCGGCAGGTCGGTCATGAACACGTCGGAAAAATCGACCAGATCCCCGCCGCCGGGGCCTTTGGCCAGGATCGGCAGGCTGAACAGCACGCTGTCGGTGTAGGCCAGTTCAACGGCTTTCGATTCGGGGCTACCGTCCTTCGCTCGGAATCGCACGTTGCGGCGCACGACCAGCACGCGGTCTTCGACCTTGCGGAACTGCAACAGCCAGTCGTCGCCGAAATTGGCGTACATGCCGGCGAGAATGAAATTTCGGCCAATGCCGCGCGAGATCGACGCCAGAATGATGTAATCGGTGTTCAAGTTCGCCGCGTTCAATTCGGCGATCAGCTTGGTATCTTTGTGATAGAGAGTGATCAGGCCCGGAATCTTTTGTAGATCCTTGAGCACGGCCGCATGTTCCGGCTGCTTGGCTGGGGCGGTGCCGCCGCCCGTAGCGGATGCTCCGCTGTTGGCGCCGCTGGTGGCTTGGATCGCGCCGGGATTGCCCGTCTTGGCTTCTTCGGCCGCGGCCGGTTCGTCGGCATGCAGCGCAGCGCCGAACAGGACAAACGAGAGCGCGACGCATCCGCCGGCATATATAGTGAAACCGCGACGCGCGCGGAGAGGGAGATACTTGGCGATCATCCGGGATTTCCTTCGGAGTGAGATCAAACGAGAATGGTTCTGGCCGGCCCGTTGGGCAAAAGGTGGGAATGGCTGCCCAAGGTAATACACAGAAGCTACTTCCGACAAATATACCCTACACTACGCAGCTTGCGAAATGCTTGTTCATCGCCGGCGGCGTGCGGAGGGCCGATATCGCTACGATGCCTCTATTCTATACGAACAGCCCCTTGGTGGAACCCTGGCATCTGGCTGTAAGTCAAGTCATTGAAAAGTTTTATGTATGAGATACCGCCCGTGTCGCTCGACCTTGCGCAACTGATTCAGGCCCAC